>PMOF01000167.1:0-1313 GCA_003162495.1 Acidobacteriaceae bacterium | reverse complement strand
ACCAGGAATGGCGCGTATCCGTTTTCGCGCTTCCAGGAGGATTGGAGCCCGACCAGCCCGGACAATGAGTATGGCGTCATCCAGAGTCACAAGATTGTGGCGGCGCGCATTTATGGCAATGTATTGCTGGCGGCGGTGCTGATCAACGGGCGCAAGAGCGGGGCGCTCGATCTGGATTACGACCCCAAAGCCCATACGTTGAACTTTTCGCCGCCGGGAGTGGAGTTGTATCTGGGTCCGTAGAAGGCTGGCGGCCGAGCAATGCAGCCAGTTAGCGGGATTTGTGGCGGGGTTTGGATTGCGGGCTCCATGCTTAACGCGGAAAGGCGACGAGAGTGGGGCTTTTGCACCTTATCGGGGCATCGGGAGATTGTTTCGTTGCCCGAGCCAGCTTGCTTTGCATCGAACAGGGCAGGAGGCACTATGCCCCAGAGTACGCACGATCGAGCCGCGGAACTACACAACCTGGCAGAACACGCCCACGGCGCCGCTGCTGCCGCCCACGATAAGTCGGATCATCTGACCGCCCATGAACTTAGCAAGCAAGCGCTGGAACACTCCAGGAATGCTCATCGCCACTCGGAAGAACTCGCGGATGAGGGCGAAAAGTCTACCAAGGCATGAGCTGAACCGAATCCGAAAGCCGAAGGGGACTAATCGCCCCGGCCTTCATCGGCCTTTAGGGCCGCGAGCGTCTTCTCCAGGCTGGCGGGGTCTTCAACGTTGAGGGACTTTTGCGCGGGGTCGATCTGGGTCAGCAGGCCGCTGAGGACTTTGCCGGGGCCGGCCTCGATGAAGGCGTTAGCGCCGGCACCCACCAGCGCATGCACGCAATCGACCCAGCGCACTGCGCCCGTGACCTGGCGGATGAGGGCGTCGTTGGCGGCCGCGGCGGTGGTGACCAGGCCGCCAGTCGCGTTGGCGGCTACGGGGATGCGCGGATCGGCAAGCGTGAGGCTGGCGAGCACGCGCGCAACTTCCTCCTGGGCGGGCTGCATCAGGGCGCAGTGGAAAGGCGCGCTGACGGGAAGCATCACGGCGCGGCGCGCGCCTTTGGTTTTCGCCAGAGCTGAAGCTTTTTCGACCGCAGCGAGTACGCCGGAAATTACAGTCTGGTTGGGGGAGTTGAAGTTGGCAGCGGCTACGGTCAGGCCGGTTTCGGCCTCGGCCTCGCGGCATGCTTCGGCTACCAGAGCTGGATCCAGAGAGAGGATGGCGGCCATTGCGCCCTTCCCGGCGGGCACAGCCAACTGCATGGCCCGGCCGCGAGCCTTCACTGCCCGCACCGCATCGGCAAAACTGAGGGTTCCCGC
>PMOF01000308.1 GCA_003162495.1 Acidobacteriaceae bacterium | reverse complement strand
ATCGGCGTGGTTTTTGCGCCCGTCTCGGTGGGCCTGCTGACCGGGACGCTTACGGTTTCCGACATTTTGCGCACGCAGACTGTTTCCCTGACGGGAACAGGCGTGCAGGCGCCGCTGTTGAGCGTGACCCCCACCAGCCTGACGTTTGCCGCGCAGCAGGTGGGCGTTGCCAGCGCGCCATCGACGTTGACGGTGAGCAACAGCGGAGGAGCTCCCATGGCGAATGTGGGCTTCCAGATCACCGGGGTAGGCGCGAGCAGCTTTACCACTGGAACCACCACCTGCGGGACCACGCTGAGCAATGGAAGCAGTTGCACGGTGCAGGTGATCTACACGCCGGCCGCGGCGGGCGGCAGCGCGGCGGCGCTGGTTGTTTCCTCTTCAACCCTGGGCGTGAAGGCGGTATCCGTGCCGCTGAATGGAACCGGGCTGGCGCTGTCCGGATTGGGCGTGAGCCCGTCGCAGTTGATCTTTCCGACGATCAGCCCTGGGCAGGCGAGCGCGGCGCAAACGGTGACCATCACCAACACGGCCAGCGTGGCGGCTAGTTCCCTGGCACTGACGGTGAGCTCCCAATTCAGCCTGACGCAAAACACCTGCCCCGGCAGCCTGGCGGCGGGGTCGAGCTGCGCGGTCGGGGTGATCTTTCAGCCGATTGCGAGCGGAGCAGTAACAGGAGTGTTGACGGTCAGCTCGGCCGCCGTGGCTACTTCGGCAACGGTGGCGCTGAGCGGAACCGGCGGAGGGCTGGGAGCCATCCAGGCAGTCCCGGCGGTGATCGGCTTTGGGGCCGTAGGCGTGGGCACAACCAGTAATCCCATCACCGTGACCCTGACCAATCCCGGAACCTCTGGCCTGGACAACCTGACGCTTACGGCACCGGTGGGCTTCCAACTGGTGAACAATACCTGCACAGCCACTCTGGGGCCGGGTGCGAGCTGCTCGACGGGAGTGGTGTTTGCTCCCACCAGCGCGGGCGCACAAAATGGAATCCTAACTGTGACCAGCAGCACGGCTTCGGCAACGGCGGCTGTGTCGCTGGTGGGAACGGGCTTCGATTTCACCGTGGCCGCTGTCGGTTCAACCTCGCAAAGCGTCGCCAGCGGCTTGACGGGCAGTTACACCTTGTTGATCACTCCGCTGAACGGGTCCCAGGGGACGTTTACGTTTCAATGCGGTTCGCTTCCAGCCAACGTGGCGTGCCTTTTCAATCCCGGCAGCGAAACGGTGAGCGCCGGGGCCCAGGGCAATGTGGGAGTGGAGATCGCGACCGGGCAAACCGGTCCGGCCGCAGCCTCGATGGCTCCGCTTGGGTGGGGACTGGCGCCGCTGGTTTGCGGGCTGGTGGCGCTGCCGCTGGGGTGGAGACGACGGCGGAAGGCGCTGCTGCTGGCTGCGTTGCTGGCGATCCTGGGTGGAGGTGTGTCCAGCTGCACGACGTCGGGCGGGGGGACAGGAGGGGCGAGCGCGGTAACCGCGACGGGCGCGACGCCGGCGGGGACTTATACGATTCCGGTGACCGTGACTTCGACGGGGGTGCAGCACGGATTGACGGTGACCTTAACCGTGGACTAAAGGGGACCGTGGATTGAGGGGGTAGGGCGGGTCGGGGGGATGGAAATCGGGAGCGGCTATACTTTATTTTCGGGAATTGGAATTCCGGAAATGGAGATGAGCCGGGAATGACTGCACGAGTTACGGTGAAGGACCTGGAACGCGTGGCCGAGCTGGCGAATCTGGAGTTAACGCCGGAGGAAACCGAGCCGATGCTGCGCGATCTGAACGCGATTCTGGATTACGTGGCCGAGTTGAACGAGCTGGATACGACTGGGGTGAGGCCGCTGGCCCAGGTGAGCGAGTTGCTGGGCGAGCAGGGCGAGGCGGCGGGAGCGGACGGGCTGCGCGCCGATGTGGTGGTGGCGTCGCTCGAGCGGAGCGTTGTGATGGCGCAGGCGCCGGAGACGGACGGGGTTTTCTTCAAGGTGCCGAAGGTGATTGAGCGGCAGTAATCAGTGATCAGTGGTCAGTGTGAAAGCCCGACGAAGGAAGGCAAGGTTGTTGAGCGAGGCCAAGGCAACAGAAAGCTATGTAGACAAGCCGAGAACGCTGGCGGAGCTGGGCGCGGAGATTGCGGCGGGCTCGACCAAGGCGGCGGATCTGGCGGCCGGGTATTATGACCGGATCGCGCAGGTGAATCCGCGGCTGAATGTTTACCTGAGCCTGACTAAAGAGCGGGCGATGGCGCAGGCCGAGCGGGTGGACCGGCTGGCGGCGAAGGGAGGCCCGTTGCCGGCGCTGGCGGGGATTCCAGTGGGTATCAAGGACGTGCTGGTGATGGAGGGCGCTCCGGCCACGGCGGGGTCGAAGATTTTGAAGGGGTACAGGCCGCCCTACGACGCGACCGCGGTGGCAAAGCTCGAGGCGGCGGGCGCCGTGCTGCTGGGCAAGCTGAATTGCGATGAGTTTGCGATGGGCTCGTCGAACGAGAACTCCGCCTACGGGCCGGTTCGCAACCCTGTAGACCCGGAGAGGGTGCCGGGCGGATCGAGCGGCGGTTCGGCGGCGGCGGTGGCGGCCAACCTGGCGGTGGCCACGCTGGGGTCGGACACGGGCGGATCGATTCGACAGCCGGCGAGTTTTTGCGGGGTGGTGGGCGTGTTGCCGACGTACGGACGCGTCTCGCGCTACGGGCTGATTGCATTTGCTTCGTCGCTGGACCGGGTTGGGCCG
>PMOF01000122.1 GCA_003162495.1 Acidobacteriaceae bacterium | reverse complement strand
CGGGCTCTGCCACCTCTCCGCGTTTGTAGAATTGCGATGCACAGGACGCTCACAACCGCACTCGTGTGGGACGTGCAGTTGGCGCGGAAGCTCCCCGGCGAGGCGCAAATCCTCTGCGGCCCTTATCAGTCTACCGGCGAAGCGGTGCCGGATGCAATGCGGGATCAGATTCCCCCTCCGCATCCGGCAGTCATCAGGGGCTATCCCAAACTGGTTGTTCGCAAATCTACGAGAGGCGCCTCCCACTCGAACCGCACGCGGCTCTGCCTTCTCCAGTGACGGGCGTGTTCTCGTTTGGGCGAGGCGCCGCTGAAGATGAACGTTGGAAGAGTCCAGGCCCGGAACTTCGCCAAAGGGAATGCTCTGAGTGGAAATTGATTCCACCCAGAGCATGTTTTGGGGGAGGGCCTAAAACTGGATTCGGGCTATGAATTCAATTACACGGCCGGCATCGGCCCCTTGCGCGTAGCCAAAGGTGGCGCTCTGGATATTGGCGCCGGGGTTGGCGTTGCCATTGGTAATCGGTTGCAGTTGAAGAACGTTGAAGATGTTATAGGCATTCACCTGGAAGCGAAGCAGCGAGTGATGGTCGAAGCGATCGAGCGCAATTTGTTTGGCGAAGCTCATGTCGGTGTCGAAAAAGCAGGGTCCGCGGAAGCTGTTGCGGCCAATGCCGGGCACGTAGACAGGATTGCTTTCGGATGTGGGCTCGGAGATTTCAAAATAAGCAGGGCCGCCCTTGGAGAAGTTAGACCCTGTCTTGAAGGCACTGTTGGAGCAACTGGTACCGGCGCCACCGAAATAGGCAATTGGCCGCGTTGGACCGACCACATTCGCGCCGGGGACCAGCGCGCTCGTCGCGAGGTTATAGGTGACCGGCGTCCAAGGAAAGGCTGTGTGCCAGGTCACGATTCCATTGACCTGCCAGCCGTTGGCCGCTGCCTTCACGAATTCATTGCTGGAATGGACATGCGGAAGCTCATAGACGGCCGTACCCGTAATGCGGTGCCGCACATCGTAATCGGATGGACCCCACTCCGATCGATTGTTTGCGGGGTTAGTCTGGTTTCCATTGGAATCGGCCAGATCGCCGTTCGATACCTGGTCCAACGACTTGGAGTAGGTGTAATACGCGGAAAAGGTGAGGCCATTGGTCGCGTTGCGCGTCAGGGCGAGATTGAGCGCGTTGTAGGATTGATGGGAGTCAGTCTGCGCGAAATAGGCGGCATCGACGGGTGTAAGGGCCGTGGTGCCGGCGCAGTTGACGGTGGCAGGATTGCACTGGGAGAAAATGAAGTTCTGGTTGACCAGGCGGGCATAGTTATAGCCGACGCTGCCGGTATAACCGATGGTGGCAACCATGTTCGAAAGCAATTGATACTGAGTTTCGAGAGAGTAGAGGACGCTCACGGGCTGCTTGATGGTGGACGCAGCGCCGTAGACCTCGAAGCTCTCCTGTTGATTGATACATTTGCCCGGAGTGGATCCGAATTCACAGGGAAAACCGGTAGTAGAGTTCACGCCGAGAGCGAGCGCGGGATTAATGGGAAAGCTGGCAGGCGAGTTACTGCTGCCAATTCCGTACCGCACGCCCGCGGAGCCGGAATTGCCGGCGCAGCAGAGGCCAAAACTGGCCACGCCGGGCCCATCTTCAAGAGCATTCTCGAAGAGCGAGACATCGAGATGGTTATAGGCGAGGGCAGCGCCGCCGCGGATGACCATCTTCTGGTTGAGAATGGGAGGCTGGTAGGCAAAGCCAAATTTGGGAGCAAAGTTGTGTGGCGAAGCGGTCCAAAGGTGGTTGCGTAACTGCAAAGTGATACCACTGAGTTCCTGCCCTGGAGGGCCGAGGACAGGGTAATTGATCTCAAAGCCCTTGTTGCGCAAGGGGGTGAAATACTCCCAGCGTACCCCCAGATTGAGGGTGAAATTAGGCGATAATTTCCAATCGTCCTGGACATAGGCGGCGATGTCTTCAGAGCGAAAGTAGCGTTGCGTAAGCGGAGTTCCACCGTTTGCCGGGTTTGCAGCGATTTGCTCGAAGATAGCCGCGTCGTTGCCGAAGGTCCACAGGCCCTGCATGGCATAAACCGGCCGTTGTTCACCGTTGAGATTGTTGTTATCTTGTTCGAGGCGCAGTTCCGCACCCATGCGGAACAGGTGCGCGCCCCAGGGATGAGTCACCATGTCGCGTGCTTCATAGGTATTTTCCGCGAAGATGGCGGGCGTGGTGCTGCCAAAGTTTGCGCCGTATTGAATGGGCCAGGGCAAGGTCTGGACATTGACGAAGGGAATGCCGAAGTTGACGGTATTGCCTGCATCTCTCAACCCGTTTTCCGCAAAGCGAGTGCTGTTGGCTCGAGCTTCATTGAGCCAGGTGGGCGAGAAGGTGTGGATGTAGATGGCCGTTGCAGCGGAGTTGAGTGGCTTGAACGGAGCATCTGCCTGGGGGCGCGAACCGGCCGTGCCGGTGGTGCCATCGTTGTCCAGTTTGGTGAAGTACGCGCTGCCCGCAACGTGATCCTTCGTAGACGCAATCCAGTCGCCGCGCCCGTTGAACTGGTTGCCGCGACTGTGGCTGGGGACAAAGAGTTGGACGTTCTCCACGTCGGCAACGCCGTCCAGACCGCCGCCAAGCTGGGTATTGGCTGGGAAAACGCCGATCTGCGATGCCCCGCCTGGCGTGAGCGACCCGATGTCCAGACCAGGACCTGAGCTGCCGGTGGCGAGATTGCAGTTGGTTCCGAGGACAAGGCCGGCGCAACTGGGCGTTAGAACGGCCCGAATCCTGGGCACTACGCCGGAATCGGCCAGAATTCCAGCGGTCACACTGCCGGCGCGTTGTGCCTCGACCGCGGCTCGATATTCCGGGGTTTCAACGTAGCTCGCGACCTCAGTGCTGTTGTCTGCAGTGTTTCCTTCGTACGAGACGAAGAAGAAAGCTTTGTCTTTCAAAACCGGTCCGCCGAGCGAGGCCGCATACGTGCGCTGCTTGTTTTCGACTTTTGTGGGTAGGGCGTTCGAGGGTCCACCCCAGCGACCGAAGGCGTTCAAGCCTGGATCGTCGTAGAGGCCAAAGAGCGAGCCATGCAGGGCGTTGGTGCCGCTTTTGGTGACCACCTTGATCTGGGCGCCGGAATTGCGGCCATCGGATGCATCGTAGGAAGTGGAAACCACAGTGATTTGCGCTACGGCTTCCTGATTGGGTGAAACCACAGCGGCGCCGCCATAGGTGAGCGAGTTGACGCTTACGCCGTCGATCATGAAATTGTTGTCCGCCTCGCGCTGGCCGTCAGCGGAAATCTGCACCTGATTCTCGGTTTGAAAGATGCCGGAGTTTGAGCCGCCAGGACCGGCCCCATTGGGCAGAAGGACGGCCTGGCCGCCTCCATTGCGCGCACCATCGCCGGTGATGCCGGGGGCGGTGCGCAAGGCTTCATAAGGGTCGGCGCCGTACATGGGCAGCTTCTCGATTTCCGCACCGTCGATGGTGGCGCTGACGCTTGCGTCGGAGGTTTGCAGCAGTTCGATCTGGTTTTCCTTCACTTCAACAGATTCGGTGGATACGCCAGGCTGCAAGGTTACGTTCACATTGCGCGGCAACTCGGCTTCGAGGGCCACGTCGGGAAGATCGCTTTTCTTGAATCCGGCAGCTGTCACGCTGAGGGAGTATTGTCCCGGCGCTAACTCGCTGAAGTGATAAGCGCCTGAGGCGTTGGAATTGAAGGACTGCGACTGCTGCGTTGCCTGATTGGTCAGGGCCACGGTCGCGTTGGGAATGGCCGCTCCGGTCGAGTCGAGCACCGTGCCGGAGAGGGTGGCGCCAAACTGGGCGCGCGCAGGCAGGGCGAGGAAAACTAGCAGCAATAGAGTGGCGGCCCAGCACCAGGCGGCGGCGAGGGAAATCCTTGGTTTCTTTCTGGAGTGGTTAAAAACTTCCGTGTAATGAACGATTTGCATGGCTGACTCCTCAAAAATTGGTTGCTGTGCTTTCACTGGAAATCAGCTCTATTTTTCAAAAGGGGCCGATCGCCGTTTTGTCATGCTATTGCACAATCGACTGCGCAACGCGGGTTGTGGCAGGGGCTAGAATTTCCTTTCAGGATAGGCTTCGCTCAGTTGACGCGGCGGCGGCCTCATTGCCTTTGTCCGCAGTGCGGCGCTAGTCATACAATCCCGCCGGAATCGAATGCAGCGCGGGCAGATGTTCATTTCCATCGCGGACGCCTTCCTCATCGCTGACAGGCGACTCTCAATGTCCGGTTTGTCCGGTTCTGAGAGGCCGACGCAAAAGTTAGATGCTAAAAACTTTCACCGAGAATATGTTGAGCAATATTGCTCAACGCAGTGACTTGCGACGCACGCCAGCCATCGTTGCCATGGCCAGAGGCGTGAAGGCATGACCCCCTGGGACCCACTTGACAAGCCACTTGACAAGCCATTCGACGTCGCCAGGGTGGTCGGGTATCGGGCGCGGGCGAACCATCCTGATGGCACGGCCATGCTGATCCTGCCGATGGTGGGGCGGGAGGGCTGCCGCAATCGCGATCCACCCCGGATTTGGGACGGATTTCACGGGATCTGGAAGCGATGGGCAGCGACGCCGCCTTCCGGGGGGTCGGCGGCCAGCAACGCCGGAGCCGGGTTAAAATCGCAGGTTCCAGCGTATCTGGCGTCCCAGGTGTTACTTTACCTTTTGGCCGCGTTGGCGATGGAAGAGTGAGCCTGATTCGCGGACACCGAAACGTCCGAGCGATCGGGGACAACGGCGGGTTGGTCTGGAAGAGTGGCTGCAAAGGTTTGGGAGCTCGACTTCTTATGATGGAATTCCACATTTCGCGGCAAGCGCGCGACCGGTACCAGTTTGCGGAGTCGCTCTTTTCCTATGCGGGGAACGTGGTCTTCGCCAATTTGTCCGCATGCCGCGAGTTTGCGCACCGCATGAACCAGGTACGCGAAGTGGACAAGCATCCCGAGCGGACGGTGCATGCCGG
>PMOF01000028.1 GCA_003162495.1 Acidobacteriaceae bacterium | reverse complement strand
ATCATGCTTGCCGTAAGCCGTGCAGCGTTGACTTGCTCCGGCGTGCCCAGGCCTGAGAGTTCATAGCTGGACTGTTGATAACCGCCCAGGCTGGAGAACGCATGCGTGTCGCGAATGTATGCGCGAATCCCGAAAGCTGTAACTCCATGCGTACCAGGGCGGTCGTTCTTCACACCCTCCAGCCTGTCGCCGAGCGTGACGAGTCTGGCCGCGTCGGAAAATGGCAACGGCCGCAGCAGCACGCCCTCCACGATAGAGAAGATGGCGGTAGTTGCGCCGATGCCGAAGGCCAGCATAAGCACAGCCGTCAGCGTGAAGCCCGGCGACATTCGCAACTGGCGCAGCGCGTACCGCAAGTTCCGCAAAATCGTTGGCAAGGCTAGTCCCCTTTCGTGTTCGCTGCGTTTATTCCGAGCGCAGCGCCTGCATGGGTTCCACACTCGCGGCGCGGCGCGCGGGCAGAGCGGCGGCAAGTGCGACCATGCACGCGGTCAGCAACACCGCGCCAGTGAGAGTGAGCGGATCGAAGGTGGCGACGCCATAAAGCTGGCTGCGGAAAAGACGCGCCAGCGCAACCACGGATGGAAGCGCAACCGCGGTGGAGATGGCCGCGATAATCGCCATCTCACGCACCACGAGAACAACAACGCCGAAGCGTTGCGCACCCAGGGCCAGGCGCACGCCAATCTCGCGCGTGCGCTGCTCCGTCGAGTAAGCCAGCACACCGTAGAGGCCAACGGCAGCCAGCACCATGGCCAGTGCGGAGAAGCCTATGGCCAGAAAAGCGAGCGCGCGCTCATCGGAAGCGCTGCGGCTGACCTGTTCGTCCATGGTGCGCAGCCCATCGACCACCAGTGTGGGATCGAGTTGATGAATCACTTGCCGGATCGCGGGCTCGACCTGCTCCGGAGGCAGCGCGGTACGTGCGTAGACTACAACGCCGGTTGGATGATTCTGTTGCAGATAGGGCATGTAGACCGCCTGCCCCATGTCCGTCCGCAGATCGGCATGTTTGATATCGCCTACGACGCCGACAACGGTGGTATCGTACTTCACATTGTCTCCGCCGCCTTCGGCGATGGCGCGGCCCAGTGCTTTCTGCGCTGTGCCGAAGAAGCGCTTGGCGAAGGCCAGGTTGACGACGGCAACATTTGGCTGGCCCTTCACGTCCGAATCAGAGAATTCCCTGCCCGCCAGAATCGGCTGGCGCAGCGTGGCGAAATAGCCGGGCGTAATGCGCGGCTGCTCGAAATTCATGCGTTCATCCTCCGCTGGCTTATACCCTTGCACCGAGAAGTTCGATGTAGTGTTGTCGCCGGAAAGCTCGGGGTCCGTGGTCGCGGACGCGGAGGCCACACCGGGAAGGCCCCGGAGCGTTTCCAACGCGCTGGTTACGATGCGCGGCGTGCGATCTTCGCCGTAACCGGAACTGGTTGGATCGAGCGAAAAGGTGGCCAGGTTTGCGGTTTCGAAGCCAACGTACTGGTGGCGGAGATTGTCGAGGGTGCGCACAAACAGGCCCGCGCCGCCAAGCAACAGGACGCTGAGCGCGATCTGCGCGCCCACGGCCAGCTTTCGGAATCGCTGCGAACTCTTCGATGCCGTTCCCGCATTCTGGCGCAAAGCATTGGCCAGATCGGGGCGCAGGAAGTGAAACACCGGGGCAACGCTGAACACCACGCTTGCCGACAGTGAGACGGCAAGTGTGAAGAGAAGAATGCGCACATCGATCGAAGCTGAGTAGGGCTCACTCCCCGGGTCGGAACTGGTCATGATGCAAACCAGTATGGTCGCAACGAACGGCGCCAGTGCAAGCCCGGCCATTGCCCCGGAAGCTCCAAGCAATCCGCCTTCAATCAGCAACTGCGAGACGATGCGGCTGCGCATTGCGCCGAGAGCGTAGCGCATGGACATTTCCCGCGCCCGGCCCAAGGCACGCAACATCAGCAGCGTGGCGACGTTGATGGCGCACAGGGCCACCAGAAGGCCTGCCATGCCCATGAGGATGACGAGAGGCTTCTGCAAATCGATGCGGTCCGGATTGAATCCTTTGGAATCGTCGACGACCGACAGTTTCGATTCATCGATGAATTGTCTCCTGAAGTGTTCAGTCTTCGACTTGTAGAGAGCGAATTCATTCACGCGCAGCGTGTGCCAGAGCGGTCCAAGGCTGGCCTGGGCCTGAGACATGGACACGCCCGGTTTGAGCCGCGCCACCAATGTGAGAAAAACCGACTGATGGTTGTTCAGGTCATCGCGCGGCGCAGTCCAGGGCATGGCCACCTCGACCATGCTGATGGGTAAAAAGACGCCCGGCTTGTAGCCTCCGATTGCAGAATCGAAGTTTTGCGGGGCCACACCCAGGATGGTGAAGGAATGGCCGTTGATAAGAACGGTCTGACCGACAATGTCTTGTGCAGCGCCGAAACGCGTCTTCCAGTAGTTGTAGCTGAGCACGAGGACCGGGTTGGCGTTCTTTGCAGTGTCGTCCCGCGGAGTCAGCAGGCGGCCAAGCGCCGGCTTGAGACCAAGCAATTGAAAATAATTGCCGGTGACTACTTCTGCGTCCTCACTCTCGGCCTGGTTGTGCCAGGAAACTCCCACGCCGGTCTTGTCCGCTGCCAGCATGCCTTGAAAGACCTGGTTCTGGTCGCGCAGGTCCTTATACATAGGATAGGAGAAATAGTTATGCCGATCGGGGGTCTCCCCGCCGAATGCGCTCATCGATCCGGAAAAGGCCCCGGTCCACTCGAAGCGTATCAGTTCCTTGGGCCGCTCGACGGGCAGCATGCGCAGCAGCACCTGATCGAAGAGCGTAAATACGGCCGCATTGGCGCCGATGCCGAGCGCCAGCGTGAGAATCACGGTGAGCGTGAAGGCCGGAGACTTGCGCAACTGGCGCAGTGCGTAGCGAAGATCGCGAAGCAGCGTATTCATTTTCTTCCCTCTCTGAAGGCGCGTTATTCGGTGCGCAAGGCTTGCATGGGTTCAATGGAAGCGGCACGGCGCGCGGGAAGCCAGCTCGCCGCCAACGTGACAGCAATAATTGCGAAGGCCGCCAGCACGGCAGCCTGGACGCCATTCATGACGATGCTTTGCGTGGTACCGGACGGATCGACGCCCGCATCCGCCAGCAGCTCACTGACGACCGGGCGAATGAACCAGGTGGCGATCAGGCCCAGCGCAACTCCAGCAGATGCAACAGCGAGTCCGCGACCAAGAAAGGTGCGCAGGATGTTCATGCGGTCCGCGCCCAGGGCCATGCGTACGCCGATCTCCCGGGTACGCTGCGTGACCTGATAGCTGAGCAGACCGAACAAGCCGATGACCGTGAGCACAAGCGCAAATGCGGAGAAGCCGGTGGCAAGCAGCGAGAAGAAGCGCGGCGCTTCGATAGTTGAGTCGATGACCGATTGCATGGTGGCGAGCCGTGCGACGGGAATCTCCGGGTCGGCGCGCTCCACGGCCTGCCGCGCGGCTTCCGCAAGATTGACATGGGCCGCGGTGCGCACCGCGAATGTGGTTGGGAACCAGCCGTTCATCATTCCCATAAATCCGTCAGAGATTTGAGCGATAGGCGCGTAGACTACGACGTTGTGGCTCTCTACCAGGGAGTGCATCTGGGAATCGGCGACAACGCCCACAATGCGCCACTTCTGGTCACCAGAAATGGAAATAGATTCACCAATGGGCGAGACTCCCGGCCACCACTTTTTCGCGGCGGCGGCACTGATCACAATGACCGGGTCGCCTCCGGCGCGATCGCTGTCGGCAAGATCGCGGCCCGCAAACAGCGAAATGCCCATAGCTTGAAAATAGCCTGGCGTTACGGTGCGGAATTCGACATTCTGCTGAAGCTCGGGCCGGTTGGATGGGTTGCCGCCCATGTTGAGGCCGCGGTCGAGGGGCAACCCGTTGATTGCCGCAACTCGGTCCACGCCGGGCGTGCGGAGCAACTGATCGAGCACGGCAGAGACAAATTGCGCCGTGTGCCGCGAATTGGCGTAGCGGCCTCCCTTGAGGTTGACCTGAAAGACAATGAGCTGTTTGGGTTGCACGCCGGAGGGCAGCGATTGCAGCTTGACGAATGTTCCCATGAGCACGGAAGCGGTGGAGACGAGCACCATGGCCAACGCGATCTGGGCAATCATCAAAGCGCGTGACAGTTGCGCATGAGAGATGGTTTCTCCAAGCGACGGACCGCCGAGGCGCATGTCCCTTCCCCTGGGGCGAAGAATGACCACGGCGGGAAGCAACGAGAAGACGGCTGTCGCTGCGAGCGCCAGGCAGAAAACCACCGCGCTCAGCAGCCACGGGCTGGGCTCACCGTTCAAGTTGGGAATGGCAAGCGGGGCGGTGTGGAGCAGCACAAAGGTGAAAACTCGTGCTGCCGCGATTGCCAGCAGGCCGCCGCCAAGAGCGAGCAGCAATCCCTCGGCGGCCAGCAGACGCACCAATTGCGAGCGAGTTGCTCCGAGCGCAGAACGGAGCGCGATTTCGCGCGAGCGGCGCATGGCTCGCGACATCATGAGTCCGGCGAGATTCAAGCAGGCCACCAACAGGACAGCCAGCACTGCCCCCATCACTGTGAGCAAGCTGCGGCGCACTTCGCTGATCACCACTTCCTGCAACCGCCAGGCACGAAATTCATAGAGGCGATTATCGGACGAGTGCCAGTTTTTGTAACTGGGGTTCTGCTCGAAGAAGGGCGTTTCTAGAGCGGTCAACTCCTGCCGCGCTTGCGCAAGTGAGATGCCGGGACGCAGGCGCGCGATCATCTCCCAGTTGTCGCCTTCGTATCCTGGGGATTTCGGACCAAATTGAAGCGGCTGCCAGAGATCAGGCGTGCCAATTACGCCGGGCTCGGTTTCTGCGCTGACGTGGAAGCTCGCAGGCATAACGCCGACAACGGTAAAGGCTTCCTGGTTGACGTGGATGGCGCGGCCGACGATGGCTGGATCGCGGCCAAAGACGCGGGTCCAAAGGCCGTCGCTGAGCACCGCGACCTTCGCGGCGCCCGGCAAGTCTTCATCGGGAGTGAATGCGCGTCCCAGCTCCGGCATCACTCCGAGAGTGCGAAAGTAGCCTTCGGAGACGCCAAGGGCGTTGATCTCAAGCGCATGGCTCCCGTTGACCGAGAGATTCACCGC
>PMOF01000038.1:11064-11385 GCA_003162495.1 Acidobacteriaceae bacterium | reverse complement strand
TTCGGGCCGGTTCCGTTTGTGAATTCGCTTCCAGATCAGAAAGCACCGGCGGCGCGGCGGCTCAACAGCGGCTACAAATTCTTCCAGGACTGGACTGCCGGTCGGCTGCCGCGCGTGATCCTGATCTATGTGCAGAATGCAAACCCCTACTACGACGACTCGTACGATGTGGACTCAGCGAACGTTGGCCCTTACGGCTCGGCCATCAACGAAGAGCTGATTCCGGCCATTGAACAGAAGTATCGCGGCATCGGCCAGGGATGGGCGCGCGCCACGTTCGGCGGTTCCACGGGAGGCTGGGAAGCGCTGGCCACGCAGGTT
>PMOF01000038.1:0-11030 GCA_003162495.1 Acidobacteriaceae bacterium | reverse complement strand
CTTCGCGGAGGTTGCCACCGCAGCCGACCGCAAGCCCGATGGAACCATTATTGCTACGGCAGGCGGCGAATTTGCGTACGAAGATGTGCTGGGCACGCACGGACGATCGACGGAGCAATGGGACATTTGGCAAGCGGTGTTCTCGCCCGCCGGAGCAGACGGCTACCCAGCGCAAATCATCGATCCGCTTACCGGAGAGATCGACAAGAAAGTGCTGGCATACTGGCATGAGCACTACGATTTGACAGCAATTTTGAAGCGCGACTGGCCCACTCTGGGACCAAAACTTGAAGGCAAGCTGCACCTCACCGTGGGTGACGGCGATACCTACTTTTTGAATAATGCCGTGCATTTGTTGCAGACGCAGTTGGACGCGACGCGCAATCCGCACTCGGACGCGACCTTCCAATATGGCCCCGGCATGCCGCACTGCTACACGGGCGGGCCGGCTGAGTACACGATGCAGCAGAACAACGCCAACTGGGCGCAGCGCGTGCTTCCGCTGATGGTGGATCACATGCTGGCCACTGCTCCCAAGGGAGCAGACACCACGTCATGGAGATATTAGATCCGGAGAAATTGATCGCTGCTCCGTGATGTGATTCAAGACATCAAAGAAAGGGGAGACTGCTTTTCGCTCCCACATCGCATGAAGCGCTTTCTGCGCAATCTCGCGCATCCGGCCCCGGCAGCCAAGCTTAACTGGGGTCGAGCCGGCTGGCTATTCGATCCGCAGGCGGGCTCGCGCAACCGGTCTGTGCCGCGCTGGATTTTTCTGCGCGCGCTGGCGGCCATTTATTTTTCCGCATTTTTCTCGCTGCTGTTCCAGATTGAAGGGCTGAACGGGCCGCGAGGGATTCTGCCGGCGCAGGGCTTCCTGGCCGCCGTCAAGAGCGCTATTGGACTGCGCGGGTTCTGGTACGCTCCCACACTTTTCTGGCTCTCGTCGGGATCGCACATGATGATGGGGGTGATGTGGCTGGGACTGATCGCGTCCATTGCCGCATTCTGCAACGCATGGCCGCGCCTCACCTTCCTGGTTTGCTTTGTGTGCTTCCTCTCCTTTGTCGCAGCGGCACGGGCGTTTTCAAGTTACCAGTCCGACAGCATGCTGCTTGAGGCGGGCTTTCTGGCGCTGTTTTTTGCGCCCCGCGGACTCTGGCCCGGCTGGGGAATCGAGAGCCCCACCTCGCGCGCCAGTCTGTTTCTTTTGCAATGGGAGTGGTTCCGCATCTATTTCGAATCGGGAATCGTGAAGCTGCTCAGCGGAGAAATACAGTGGCGCAACTATACAGCGATGGACGAGTACTACCAGAACGGTCCGTTGCCCACCTGGGTCGGTTGGTACGTGGAGCATTTGCCGCACTGGTTCCACGCCGCCACAGTTGTGGCCACGATGGCGATGGAGTTGGCCGTGGTGTGGATGCTGTTTCTGCCCAGGCGCGCGCGCTTCATTTGCTTTTGTATTGTCACGCCGTGGGAGATCGGCGTGATTTTCACCGCCAATTACACGTTTCTGAATTATCTTGTTTTGGCGCTCGGCTTTCTGCTGCTTGACGATCGCAGTGTGCGATGGCTGCTGCACAAGCGGATTCGCGATAGATTGCCGGATCTTACTCGGCAGGATGATGCCACCCGAGACGACGCCGCTACGCACGTTGCGGAGCCGGAACATTCGGGCGAGGACGATCGATCGATTCCCGCATCCGTTCGCAGCCTGGGCGGATATTTCAACGCGGCGCGCGTTGCGGCAGCGGCAATGATGCTTATTTGGCTGGCCTACGCAACCACGGCGGAGATGCTTGAAATGCCGTGGCCCGCTTTGCCGCTTCCCTCCGCTCCGGTAGCTGCGTTGGAGCCGTTTCGCATCGCCAACCAGTACGGATTGTTCGCGATCATGACCCGCGGACGCTATGAGATTGAGTTCCAGGGTTCGAACGATGGGCAGAACTGGACGCCTTATCTGTTTCGATACAAGCCGCAAGCCCTAAACGAAAGACCCCGCATCTATGCTCCCTATCAGCCGCGATTTGAATGGAACCTGTGGTTCGCTTCGCTGGGCGATTGGCAGCAAAACGACTTTGTGCCTCTCACCGAAGAACGGCTGCTGGACAACGATGCGGATGTGCTCTCCCTATTCCAGGAGAATCCGTTTCCGCATGCGCCGCCCCTCTATGTGCGCGCAGTGATGTGGCAATATTGGTTCACGTCCGTCGAAGAAAAACGGCGCACCGGAAACTGGTGGAAGAGGAAACTGATTGGGATATATGCGCCGGAGCTGACGCGGCAGGCCGACGGCACACCCGGCGTGGTGGAATGGCCGGAACCGTTGCCAACGCACGAATGACGGCCTGCGGCCCGTCCGCAGAAATTGCAGCCGGTCAAGCTTGCGCTGGGCGGCTTGGCGTAGAATGGCACGGCGTCCGAATTGCGCTTGCACGGCGCTCTGCAAATTGCGCCGGAGCCGATTCCGGAAAATCCGATTGCACTCCAAGGAATGGATTGAGATGAAGGTTTCTGTTCGCACACTCGCCCTGCTCCCGCTTGCCGTGCCGGCCTTGGCGGGCTCGCTCGTTCCCATCGGTCATGCGCAGCCCGTCACCGAGATCGGCGGCGAAAAAATCGTCACCCTCACTCGCAAGCCAATCAGCTCCACCAAGCCCGAGTTCACCAGCGTGACGCTCGCGCCCGGTCGCGGTATGGAATTGCTGCAGGTCACCGCTAACTTCCCCGGCAAGGGCAATGTGGACGTGCTGGCCTCACCCGATCTGACCAGCATTAAAAAAATGCTGGACGTGGACGACGACGCGAACGGCGATTTTGGTTACCGGCTGGGTGCGGTGTTTCTGGTTCCCTACCCCAATCGCATTCGCGGCAAGCTCTCCGCCGACGGCAAAACACTGACCACCGAGTGGAAAGGCCACACCATCACCCTGCCAGCCAACAACATCGGCGCCAAGCCGGATGCTGAACGGCACGCTATGCATGGGCTCATTCTCAAGTCGAAAGCCGAGGAAGTGAGCGTCGAGCAGGTACCCGGCGGAGAACAGGTTTCCGGGGTCATCAATGCCGGTGACTTTGGCGGCCACTGGCTGTCAAATACACAACTGGTCATTACCATCCGGCTGACCGCGGAGGCCGTCGACGCAACTGTCGTAGCCCGCAATGTGGGCGCCGAGCCCGAGCCGATGGCGATCGGCTGGCACCCCTATCTCAACCTGCCTTCAGGTGACCGCAGCCAGGTCCATGTGCGTATCCCGGCATCGAAACTGGCCGAAGTGGACGGCTACGACAACGTCTTTCCCACCGGCAAGCTTTTGCCCGTGGAGGGAACTCGATACGACCTGCGCGCGGCCGGCGGAACGCCGCTGGGAATCAACATGTTCGACGACAACTGGAGCCAGATCGATTGGGAAAACCATGCGGCCACAGTCCAGGTGATGGACCCGGCCGCGCACTACGGCGTGGACATCGAGGGACTTTCGCCGGAGATTAAGACCATCCAGATGTACGCGCCGCCGACCAAACAATTTGTGGCCGTCGAACACCAATATAACTTTGCCGATCCCTTCGGCAAGGAATGGGGCTCGATGGATACCGGCATGGTGACGCTGAAGCCGGGACAGAGCACCAGGTGGCAGGTGCGGCTGCATGTGTTTGTGCCGTAGAGATGACAGATATTTTCAAAGTGACCATTTCCCAGGTCTCAAAAGCGAGACCTGGGGCACCCCGCAAACACTGGAAGGCCCTATTCTTCCAGTCTTGTCAGCCGCACGCTCTTGCCCGTACGCGCCGATTCGCGGGCCGCGTCGAGGATCTGCATCACGATGATGTTGGTATCGAGCGCGGTCAGGTCGCCTTTGGGCACGATCTTGCCGTCGAGCACGGCGGCCAAGTAACTCAGCGAATTACTCTCGTCCGAAGGAAGCGATGGCGCGGTGATCAATTGCTCCGCCGCATCGTGCTCCTGGCGGATGCGCACCTGGTCCGCGGCCACGGTAATGGCATAGCCGGTGGCGCCGTAAACTTCCATATCCTTGCGCGCGAAGGGCCAGTTCCATGAGCCCTGAATCACGGCCTGCGCGTGCGGATAAGCCAGGATCACCGTGGCGTCGTCATCCACTTTGGGATAGATCGCTGGCTTGTCTTGATTCACCACCGCAGTGACCGTGAGCGGAGCTTCGCTGTGCATCAGCCAGGTCATCAGGTCCACGCCGTAACAGCCAAAGTCATACAGCGCGCCGGCTCCGTTTTGGGCGGGATCGGTGAGCCACTTCAGAAAATCAGGCGAAACGCCAATCTCTTTGGGGCCCTGGTGGCCGTCGTGGACCACGACGCGGCGAATGGGGCCGATGCGATGCTGCTCCACCTCGTCGTAGGCGGCCTTGTTGCTGGCGTACCAGGTAGTCTCGTAGTTCACCAGCACCTGGATGTGGTGTTCGCGCGCGACGCGCCGGATGGCGAGCGCGTCNNCGGTGCTCGGCGATGGAGGTGTACACGAGCACGGCCTGCGGATGGCGCACCTCAATCATGTTGGCCATGCTTTTAAAGAACAGGGTCTCCGGCAGTCCATACTTTTTCTCATACTTGGCGACCAGCGCGGGATCGGCTTCCGCAATGCCCACCAGTTCCACGTTCTGGTGCTGGGGCAACTGGGCCAGAAAGCCGGCCACATGGTCGTGCACCAGCCCCACGATAGCCACGCGCAATGGTGGCGGCGGCGTTTGGGCAAAGGCCATGCCCGGCGCGGTTACAAGCAATGCCAACAGCAAGATACGGCTCAATTTAGAAGCGAAAAATACATCCAGGTGGGGCATAAGTCTTTTGAGTTCCCTCCAGGGCACGATTTTACTCCCCGGCAGGGCGCAAACCAGCGGCAGAGAGGTAGGGGCGATTGCGGATTAAGCCCAAAGTCGAGGGTAGCGCCGGAGGTTCGGGGAAGGTCAGGAGCGATGATTCGCCCACTCGCGTAAACCCGAGCGGCCCGAGTCGCGTCCATTCATTCGTGGGGACGTCAATTCAGATCCGTTATCGCTGCCCGTGCTGCGGTTTCAAGACGCTGGAAACACCTGGCGCCCTGGGGTTGTGCCCGGTGTGCTGGTGGGAGGACGACGGCCAGGAGGACGCGGACGCCGCGGAAGTCCGTCTGACTGTGAATGGCGCCCTCAGCCTGAGCGAGGCGCGGGAGCATTACGCCCGCTGCGGCGCTGCCCACCCGCGGTTCATCCCGCATGTCCGCAAGCCCCTGGTTACTGAGGAGTAACGTAACTTTCCCGGTGCCCCGCCGCCGCCCAGCCCTCTCGCCAGTTTGACCCTTGCGCCAAACCCTCATACCATGAGAAGAGGGACTCCCCGCCCGCACAGTGCCGGTATCGCCTCCCTTGGTTGACCGAGGTGCGGCGGCATGCGGCATGATTTGGCAGCCTGCCGTCTCAAGCTGGTCCAAAGCGGCGGTTTGGAGCCCTTAGACGTTTGCGACCCGGAATCAGAGTCTTGCAAGTTCCGGCGCGGCAGTTGATGGGGCGCGTAGTGTGCCCGGAAGGCAAAAAGTTGAGCTCTACTGACACTCTCGAAGGCAACCCCCAACCTGACGCGACCGAGGCAGCGCACGATGCCGGCCTCGAGCCCGCTCACGAAGGCCACACACACCAGCATGACCACGCGCATGACGGTCATGACCACGGCCCGGTCTTGAATCCGGACTGCACCCGTGAGCTGGTCCTGGACATTCCCGCCGATGAAGTCTCCAAAGCCTACGGGAAGGTGGTCCGGAATTATCAGAAATATGCCAAGATCCCCGGCTTCCGCAACGGCAAAGTGCCGGAGTCGGTGATCAAGCGCCGCTTCGCGACCGAAATTCGCAAGGACGTGATTGACGGACTGCTTCCCGAGCGGTTCAGCAAGGCCGTTCAAGACCTGGGCGTGAAGCCCGTGGGGCAGCCGCGCGTCACGGAGTTGACCATGGATGACGGCGCACCGCTGCACGTCAAGGCGGTCTTCGAATTAATTCCCGAATTCTCCATTGACGGTTACCAAAGTGTGGTCGTGGATAAGCCGTCGGTGGCGTTCACCGAAGAGGAGTTTCAACGCGAGTTGGCGGAGCTGCGCGAGTCGCGCGCCACCATTGAGCCGGTAGAGGAAGACCGCGCCCTGGTGGACGGCGACTGGGCGCAGATCACCTACACCGGTCACGTGGAAGGCGACGCCGAGGCTGCACCCATCACGGGCCAGGACTCGATGGTCGAGATCGGCGGCAAGGACACGGTGGAGGCATTTTCGAGTGCCCTGCGCGGAGCAAAACCGGGCCAGGAGCTGAAGGCCGAGGTCATCTATCCCGCCGACTACGGCGAGGCCAAGTTGGCCGGCAAGACGGTGGCCTACGAAGTGGAAGTCAAGGCCATCAAAAAGCGCACCCTGCCGGAGTTGGACGACGACTTTGCCCGGGAACTGGGCGCTTATGAGAGCTTTGCCGATCTTGAAGCGCGCGTCCGGGAGCACCTGGCCAACCGCAAACGGCGCAGCGTTGAAGGCGAAACCAAGGACCGGCTGATTGCCGCGCTCACTGAGCGCTTCCCCTTCGCGGTGCCCGAGGCGCTGGTGCAGGAGCAGATTGACGCGCGCCTGGAGCGCGGTTTGCGCGCTCTTGCGGCGCAGGGCATGGACACCGAACAGATGCGCAAGCTGGACTTTGGCCGCCTGCGTGCCGCCCAGCGCGACAGCGCCACTGCCGAGGTGAAGGCCTCCATCCTGCTCGATCGCATCGCCCATGCGGAAGACATCACGGTAAGCGACGAGGAATTGGACAATGAGCTGCAGTTGGCGGCTTTGCAGTCCCGCGAGCCGATAGACACGTTACGTGCGCGTTTGACTGGGGACGGTGGGCTAGCTAGAATCCGGGAACAAATGAGGCGCGAAAAAACTGCGTCTGTGCTGTACGAACGGCTGCCCGGATAGGGCAGAGAGCGTCCTGCGGCCCGGATTACGAACGGGACCGCGCGATCAACCATGAATCGGGGAGAAATGGCCCCCAACGGAAGAAACGGGAAAAACATTCAATGGCATTAGTTCCCATGGTGGTTGAGCAGACGAGTCGAGGCGAGCGCGCCTACGATATTTACTCGCGTCTGCTGCGCGACAACATTATCTTTCTTGGTACGCCGATCGACGACCAGGTGGCCAACCTGATCGTTGCGCAGATGCTCTTTCTCCAGGGCGAGGACCCGGAGAAGGATGTATCGCTCTATATCAACTCGCCGGGCGGCTCCATCACCGCAGGCCTGGCCATCTATGACACCATGCAGTTCATCAAGAACAACGTGGTGACCTACTGCATCGGCCAGGCAGCCAGCATGGGCGCGTTCCTGCTGCTGGCTGGTACCAAGGGCAAGCGCTTCGCATTGCCCAACTCGCGTATTCTCATCCATCAGCCGTCGATGGGCGGATTGAGCGGCCAGGCAACGGATATCGACATACATGCGCGAGAGATTCTTCGCATCCGCGAGATCACCAACACGCTGATCGCCAAGCACACCGGGCAGCCCCTCGATCGCATTGAGCGCGACGTGGAGCGGGACTTCATCATGAATTCGCAGCAGGCCAAGGATTACGGGATCGTTGACGAGATTATCGACCGGCCACGCACGTAAGGGGCCGGAACCGCGGGGGCGGATTTCAAAAGAGAGTATGATTCAGGGGGAGTCGTCTAAATGAAAACGCGTACGGGACCCGAAGAAGCACTACGCTGCTCGTTCTGCCACAAATCGCAGGACGCGGTGGCGAAGCTGATCTCGTCGCCCAGCGACTACCCTCGCGCTTACATCTGCGATGAGTGCGTGGCCGTCTGCAACTCGATCCTTGAGGACGACCGTGGCGATGCCACTCCCGCCACCACCAAAGACCACCTGCCCAAGCCGCAGGAGGTCAAGAGCTTCCTCGACGACTTCGTGATCGGGCAGGATCAGACCAAAAAGAAGCTCGCCGTAGCCGTCTACAACCACTACAAGCGCATCCAGATGAACCGCATGCGCAACAATGAAGTGGAGCTGACCAAGAGCAACATCCTGCTCATCGGTCCAACCGGCTCAGGAAAAACGCTGCTGGCCCACACCTTGGCCAAGATGCTCGACGTTCCCTTCGCGATTGTGGATGCGACCACGCTTACCGAGGCCGGCTATGTCGGCGAGGATGTCGAGAACATTATCCTCAAGCTGCTGCAGGCTGCCGACGGCGATGTGACGCGCGCCCAGCAAGGCATCATCTATATCGACGAGATTGACAAGATCGGCCGTAAAGACGAAAACCCCTCCATTACGCGCGATGTTTCCGGCGAAGGCGTGCAACAGGCGCTGCTCAAGATCCTCGAGGGCACCGTGGCCAATGTGCCGCCGCAAGGCGGACGCAAGCATCCGCACCAGGAATTCACCGCTGTCGACACGACCAACATCCTCTTCATCTGCGGTGGAGCGTTTGTGGGCCTGGAACGCGTAGTAGGCCGCCGCGTCGGCAAGAAGGCGCTGGGCTTCAAGGCAGCCGATGCAGAAGCCGATGCGGCAACGACCCGCTCCCATCGCGATACCGAATTACTGCGCCGCACCGAGCCGCAGGACCTCATCAAATACGGCTTGATTCCGGAGTTTGTCGGCCGCCTGCCGGTCATGGGGATTCTCGACGAACTGGATGAAGCGGCGTTGATCGAGATTCTCACCAAACCGCGCAACGCCATCCTCAAGCAGTACCAGCGCCTGTTCGAGTACGAGAACGTCCGCCTGCACTTTACTCCGGAGGCCACCTGCGCCGTGGCCCGCGAGGCCTTGGCGCGCAAGGTGGGCGCGCGCGGGCTGCGTATGATCCTCGAAGAGCTGATGCTCGATCTGATGTATCACCTGCCCAACAACAAGCGCGTTCGCGACCTGGAAATCACCAAAGATATGGTCGAGCGCCGCGATCTGTCGTTGTGCCTGCTCGAAAAAGCGGGCTGATTTCCCGGCACTCGATCAGTTCAGACCGCTCTCGTCAATTGAACAGCACGCCACAGCGCGCCCTCCAGGGGAACGACCCCATCCCTCGCAACCGGCATTTCGGGCGCGGCGGCATGCAGGCCGGCGAAAAAAGCCTCGCGAACCAGCGTCATCTTCTCAATCACGCCGCCGGTCCATGCAACTGGGACTTCGCCGGCGATCGAGTGTTTGCGGCGCAGCTTGTCGCGCACCAGCAGCACAAAGTTCACCAGGTCGGCCGCCGCCTGCTGCACAATCTTCACCGCAACCGGGTCGCCGTCCTCGGCTAATTCGTTGATCGTGGGCGCCAGGGCGGCAAAGTCCGGTCCCGGCGTGCTGTCGCCCAGGTTCACGAGATCCCCAATCGTGGCCGTCCCCCAGATTTCACCCACTCGTTTGAGCACTTGCGTGGGCTGCTCTCGGTCATAGGCGTTGAGCGCCCAGCGCACACTGTTCACCCCGATCCAGTAGCCGGAGCCCTCGTCGCCCAGCCGCGAACTCCAGCCGCCTGCCGTCTCGCGGCTGCCGTCGGCTGCGCGGCCAATGGTGTTCGAACCTGTTCCCGCAATCTGCAAAATTCCTGGCCCGCCGCGAAAGGCCGCATCCAGCGCGATCACCTCGTCGCCCACTACTTCAGAACGCTCCACCTTGAATTCCTGAAAAACCGCGGTGATCCACTCCGCCACGCCGGGCAGCGTGGCGCTGGCCACCCCGCACGAGGCGGCTGGCACACCAGTAACCCCGGCCTTTGAGTAAACGTCCTTAAGCAGCGTGCGCAGATGCTCCTCGGCAGCCTCAGCGCCCACGCGAAGCCGTTTGATGGAACCGCTTTCCGCATGAGCCAGTACTCGCTGACCCTCGACAATCGAGGCGCGAGTCCGCGTCCCTCCTCCATCAATTCCCAGAACCATCGTCATGGCGCGCCTGCTCCTTGCGTGGCCGCGTTCCCATTGTCGCGCAGCGTCCCGGCCAGCACGTTCAGGGTGCCGTCCAATTTTTCTGAAGCGGGGAGGGTGAGCCCCAGCATGTGTGCCAGCCAGGGGTACAGGTTGACGTTTTCAAACGGAGCGACAGTTTTGCCGGCCACCAGATCGGGACCGGCGGCAAAGAAACTGGCCTTCATTAGCAGAACCTTGTGCGGATCGAAGCCGTGCATTCCGAGAGTCGGAGCGTGGTCCTCCTTGCCCGCTGGCGGCCCGTGGGCGCGAATGGCGAATGGCCCCGTGGCCACCACCACCGGGTCGCCTTCGCGCGGGTTCTGGTTGTAGTCCAGGTCGGCCGGCACGTCTTTTCGGCGAAAGACGACAAACTGAGACGAAGCTTTTTTAAGCTGGTTGTAGACGCGGTCGCGATCCTCTTCGGTCTTGCCATAGAGCAGCGAGCCCACGGCCTCAAACCCGTTCAAGTCAGCGAACTTGTCCAGGGTGATCCAGCCGCCTTCGGTCTTGGCCATGCCGTGGTCGCTCACCACCACCAGATCAATGGGCAAGCGGGTCGAGTCGAGCGCGGCTTTCAGCTTGCCGATCATCGCGTCCATCTTGAGCTCGGCAGCTCGAGTTTCCTTTGCGTCCGGACCGAATTCGTGGCCTTCATGGTCCGGCTCGGAATAGTAGATGGTGATGAAGTGAGGACGATCCGCTTCGGGCAGCCGCAGCAGGGCCACCGCATCGTCGATGCGGGCCTGCTCGACCGCGTCCGTGGCTTGAGTTTTGGAATCGAACTGCGCGTAATACGTGGGCCGGAAGCCGGCAATCTTGGCTTCGGAACCGGGCCAGAAAAGGCACGCGGTGTGCATCCCTTCGCTCTCCGCCAAACTCCATAACGGAATGCCGCTATACCAGCTTCCATCGGCAACGGCCTCTTCGTCTGCGATCGCGTAACGAGCCTGCCGCGTCTCATCGTAAAAGCTGTTGGCCACCAGGCCGTGATGCTCGGGATAAAGCCCCGTGACGATGGTGAAGTGATTGGGGAATGTCAGCGACGGATAACTCGGCAGCATCCCCTCCGGAGCCCAGACCCCATGCTTGCCAAGCG
>PMOF01000021.1 GCA_003162495.1 Acidobacteriaceae bacterium | reverse complement strand
AGCCTCACCATCGACGGCGACGTCTTCATGGAAACGATCAAGCTCATCGACTTGCGGTAAGCCGGATAGCAAAATGCAGTTCAATCGAATAGATACGATAGACGCAATTGATGCACCCCAAGTATCTATGCATCAATTACATAAATTGCATCATTTTTCGATTTGATGCATAATGTAATTCATGAGAACCACCGTCACACTCGACGACGATGCCTATGAGCTGGCCATGCTCTGCGCCAAGGGCAAGGGGATCACCCTGGGCGCAGCCATAAGCGAGTTCGTGCGCAAAGCCACGCAACCGCGGAATTCCGAAGAGCTGTCGCCCAACCTCCAGCGTCTGCCCAACGGCATGTTGGTCTTTAAGCGGCGTGAGGATGGCCGTGTCATTACAACCGAAATGGTGAAAGCTGCTCTGGAAGAGTACGACGATTGAGCTACGCACTTCATCTGCTTGACGTAAACATGCTGATTGCTCTCACTGAGCAAGGGCACGCCAACTATCGAACAGCGTGGAAATGGTTCGATACTCCGGGGCTCAAGTGGGGCTTGTGCGCATTTTCCGAGGCTGGCTATCTGCGCATCACATGCAACCCAAGCGTCGGTGGATATTCCCTTGCTGAGGCCGCGCAGGTTCTTACCGTCCTGACCAAGCGCCCGGGCTACCGCTATTGGCCGATCAACGGCAGTTGGACCTCCCTTATCGAGCCATTTCGCCAAAGAGTCTACGGTCATCAACAGGTCACGGACGCGTTCCTGCTGGGGCTGGCCATTGAGAAAAATGGCGTCTTGGTCACCTTGGACAAGGCAATCCGCCATTTGGCCGGGCCGCGATACGCGAAGCATTTACTTGTTCTCGAATAAGCAGCGAGGGAGAGATGATCAATCGCCTCGTGCTGCTGCCCGGAATGCATGGAACCGGAGAACTTTTCTCCGAGTTCATGAGAATGATCCTCGGGCCAACGCACATCGAAGCGTTCCACTACCCGACTGACGCAAGCCCTTCATACAGTCAGTTGCTGGGAGCCGTCGAGTCCTTTGTTCCTGCTTCTGAGAACTTTGTCCTGCTTGCCGAGTCCTTCTCGACTCCTCTGGCTATTCAATTCGCGGCAACCAATCCGCCAACCCTGCGAGGCCTGATTCTCTGCGCAGGTTTCGCTACAAGCCCGATTCGAGGATGGCGAAAATCGTTTGCCTCATTGATTGCACCTTTAGTCTTCCGGCTCCCTCTGCCGAGGATTGCTGTGTCTCACTTCCTTGTGGGAGCGGATGCGCCGGAATCGCTTCACGCAGCTGTTCGTGCGGCAATTCTCGCAGTCAAGCCAGCAGTTCTCACGGCACGCCTGCTTCAGGTTCTGGCAGTCGACGCGCGGTCAGCACTCAGTAAAATCTCAGTGCCCATTCTTTTTATTCAGCCCCAACAAGACCGCTTGGTTGGTCCACCTTGTCTCGAAGAGATTAGGGGAATCAAGCCGCAGATCGAAGTCGCGCAAATTCGAGGGCCGCACCTTATCCTTCAGCGAGAGCCGCAGCAATCCGCAAATATTGTTGCGGAATTCATGAACAGGTTGAAGGAGAGCTGACCACTGAAAACTGACGGCTGACAGCTGCCTTACGATACCATGCAGAAATGATTGCGGGCGCATCCTGGGTCTGGTGGCTGGGCTTTCACGCGGCATTGGCTGCGCTGCTGCTTGCCGATTCGCTGCTCCCCGGCCACCGGCGCGAGACAAAGCACCCACAAGCCTTCGCGTGGCTCGGCACAGCCGCATTCGTCCTCGCCGCAGCTGCCTTTGCGGGCTGGATCGCCGTCACGCGAGGCCGTCAGCCTGCGCTCGAATGGGTGGGCGGCTACACCATTGAAACTTCGCTCAGCGTCGACAATCTCTTCGTCTTCCTGGTGATCTTTCAGGGCTTCCGCATCAGCCCGCGGCGCCAGCACAAGGCCCTGATGTGGGGTGTCGCCGGAGCAGTCGTGCTGCGCGCGCTTTTTATTCTCGCGGGCATTTCGCTCCTCCATCGCTTCAACTGGATCACCTACATTTTCGGCGTCTTTCTGCTCTATGTGGCTTGGCGGCTGGTGCGCGGGGGTTCTGCCAAGGCCGCCATTCCAGAATGGATTCGCAAGCTGCAACCCGCCAAAGGTTCGCTCTTGCCGGTGATCCTGGCCATCGAAGTCACCGACGTGCTGTTTGCCATGGATTCCATTCCTGCGGTGCTGGCCATCAGCCACAATCCCTTTGTGGTCTACACGTCAAACATTGCGGCCGTACTCGGCTTGCGCTCGCTCTACTTTGCGCTGGCCGCGCTGCTTGACCGCTTCCGCTATCTGCACTACGGACTGGGTGCGATGCTGGCCTTCGTCGCATTTAAAATGCTCGCCGCCCGCTGGATCGACGTGCCCATCACGCTTTCGCTGGCCACCATGGGCGCGATTCTGACCGTATTCGCGGTGGTTTCATGGTTTGCGGGCAACACAACGTCCGGTTCAGGAAGCAGCGATCAGGCACCCCTCCCGAAAAGCTGAGCGTCTACCACTCTTCGAAAACCACCTTGTTCGCGCTTCCGCCGCGATTGAAGATCGAGTGCTTGCGAAACTGCTCATCGTCGCGCTGCGAAAAATCGTTGCGGAAGTGCGCGCCGCGGCTTTCGGTCCGGGCCAGCGCCGCATGCAGAATTGCGTGCGCCACGCTGCTCAAGGCCCGCGCCTCGCTCAACCGGCGGCTTCCCTTCCCCTCGCGCACCAGCTTTCTCAGCCCGTCGGCACATTCCTGTTGAGAAGCGAGCCCCTCCAGGAGCAGGGAATGCTGGCGCAACAGTCCCGCATAATCCCACATGGCCGTTCGCAGGTCCGCGATCAGTTTTTCGACGCGTTGTTCCTCGTCCGCAGACAAGGGAATCGGGACTGCTGCCGGTGTGTCGGCGTCCACGAACGGCAAACCGTCCGCAAGCATGGAGCGTGCTGCGCGCGCGCCAAAGACCAGCCCTTCCAGCAGCGAGTTCGAGGCCAGGCGATTGGCGCCGTGGACGCCGGTGCAGGCCGCCTCGCCCGCGGCGTAGAGACCCCGCAAATTGGAGCGGCCCTCGAGATCGGTGCGAATGCCGCCCATCAGGTAATGCGCCGCCGGCCGCACCGGGATCAAGTCGCGGGCCAGGTCCAGTCCGTGCCTCGCCAGAAACGCGCTGATGCCGGGAAAACGCCGATGCAAATCAATGCCAGTGACATGCCTCATATCGAGATAGACCGCTCGCGGTCCACCGGAAATCGCCGCTGCTTTGCCCTCCGCTGCAATGGCCCGCGCCACAACATCGCGCGGCGCCAGCTCCAGCTGCGGGTGATAGCGATCCATGAATCGCTCACCAGATTCGTTGCGCAGATAAGCGCCCTCGCCGCGCAAGGCCTCAGAAAGCAGAAAGCGCGGGACGCCGGGAAGTGAGAGAGCCGTGGGATGGAACTGGTAGAACTCCATGTCGGCCAGCTCCGCGCCGGCCTGGGCCGCCAATGCGATGCCGTCACCCGTAGCTACGGCGGGGTTGGTGGTCTCCGCGTACACCTGCCCCGCGCCTCCCGACGCGATCAGCAACGAGCGCACAAGAATGCGGTCCGGTGTTGAGTCGGCGGCGGCAGCGGCGGCGCTGGCCACATCGGCTGCGATGATGCGGCCGTCTGCCACCACCAGTCCGGACACCATGGTCCACTCGGCAAAGCGGATGCGCGGATGGGCGCGCGCAAATGCGACCAGAGAGCGGCTGATCTCTGCGCCCGTGGCGTCGCCGTTAGCGTGCAGAATCCGCGGCAAGGAATGAGCGCCCTCGCGGGTACGGAGCAGCGCGCCGTCACCGGTATTTCCTTCGCGATCGAACACCGCGCCCCACTCCATCAGCTCCGCGACGCGCTGCGGGCCTTCCGCTACCAGCGCCTCGGCTGCCGGCCGGTAGACGATTCCGTCGCCCGCCTTTAAAGTGTCGTCAAGATGCAGCGACTCATCCGCATCGCCCTCCATGGCCACCGCAATTCCACCCTGCGCGTAGTGGGTGTTGGATTCCCCGAGCGATTCCTTGGTGACCACCAGCACTTCGCCGTGGCGGGCCAATTCAATGGCTGCGCGCAGGCCGGCTACACCCGCGCCCATCACCAAATAGTCCACCTGAGAGGACTTTTCCATAACCTTTGAGGCTAACACTGCAGAAGCATGGGTCACGAATCAGGTGCTGGGAGCAGAGCGAAGGGGCGGGATGAGGGTCTGAATTGCTCAGACAGAAGAAATCTGAGCAGATAGAGTCAGGAACGTAGGGATAGATAGACCACAACCCCCGACCTTGTGAGGGATCTCCTCGAACGGATTCAAGATCCTTATGGTGGCTGCGAATGCTGGCTTGTTCCTAACGGCACCCGAGCATCCCACCAAACAAAAGCAAACACAGACACCTTAAGGGGGTCACACATGCGTGGACTCAAAACTCTCGCTTCAACTGCACTTCTGTCCGCGGGCCTGGTTCTCGTACCGGCNNTACGCCTGCTCGCCTATGGGATTTTACGGCCCGGGCTATTTCTATAACGGGGTCTTCCTCGGTATGGGCCCCTGGGCCGGCTGGGGCTATAACCACGGCTGGGGCGAGCATCGGTTCGAAAATGGCGGCGGCGGAAACTATCGCGGCGGCGGCGGCGATGCTGCCAATCGCGCCTTCGCACGCGGCGGCAGTGAAGGACGAGGCGGAGGAGCACGAGGCGGCGGCGGCTACCAATCAGCGGCTCGCGGCGGCGGTGGATCTTATTCCGGGGGAGCGCGTAGCGGCGCAACCCATGGCACTATGGCGCGCTCCAATGCCGGACATGCAGCTCCTCGCAGCAGCGGAGGCCAATCGCACGCGTCCGCTCCGCGTGGCGGTGGTGGCGGACAACATGCCAGCAGTGGCGGCGGTGGACAACGTGCCAGCGGCGGCGGCGGACACGCCGGCGGCGGACATAATTAATAGTTATCTGCTGAACTGAACGGCAGACGGCAAGACGAAGCGGCGGAGCCTACCAGCTCCTCCGCTTTTCCTTTGCGGAATTATCTCTGTGCCCCCACCTTTGCCGGTCGACCTTCGCCCGCCGATCTTTGCCCTGAGAAGGCGCTGGACTCAAGATCAACGAGTCATGAGTGTATAAACCTCACGCTCGATGTCCGATACCGCAATCGGCGCCGATCCCTGAGCCTTCAGTTGTTGATTCAAGTTGTCAATCGGACCTTTTTTCAGCGCGACCCACTGTTTGATCCGCTCGCTTGTCGCGGCTCGCGCCTGTTCATAGACCGACAACGCCTGCGCAGGCGTGGCGCGATCGGAGCTCTCGGCCATGCCTAACGCCGAGGACAGCTCCTGGTTGGCCGCACTCAGCCCCAGCAACGTTCCGTCCGTTCCCTTTAACAACGCGTCGATTTGAGCGGCCAAGTCTTTCCCTTGATTCGTGATCTCGCTCTTGCTTGCGTCCGCAATGATTTTCGTCAGCCGCTCCTTCACCGAGCCGATCTCCGCTAGCGCCCGCCGGCTCTCAAGCGAGTCGCGAAAGATTCTATAACTGGTTTCAAACTTTTCGTCGAACTCCGCCTGGCTGGCGGGCGAACGCGGATCCTTCACCAGCGTCAGCGTCTCCGGCGCCGGCGTCTTCCCATCGGCTTCAAGTTCCACCGTGTAGATTCCCGGCGCGGCGCGCGGACCCCGCGGCATGTCGCCTTCTCCATCATCCGGCTCGTTGCTCTCGGTCACCCCCGTGCTTCCCCACGCAAGGTTCCACACCAGTCGATGCATGCCCGCCGCGGCCTCAAGCGGCTGTGGCTTCGGGAACCAGCGCTCCGCGATGGGCACTTGCGCATGGTTCGCCTCGTGCTGCGTTGCGGAATTAAATCGCCGCACCAGCTTGTGATGCTGGTCGTAAATTCTGATCGAGACTTCGTGCGCTTCGCGGGGCAGATAGTAGTCGAGGATCGCGCCATCCGGTGGGTTCATTGCAGTTGGCTCCTCGGGCGGCAAGGGCGTTCCAGGGAACCCATCGTTATCCACGCGCACCGCGGTCTGCGGCCGGTAAAGAAAAGGCGCGTCGCTCTTCGCCCGTTCTGCGGCCTGACGCAAGGGCGTAATGTCATCGAGAATCCAGAATGAGCGGCCATGCGTGGCGATGACCAGGTCATCACTATGCACAACCAGATCGCGCACTGAGGTGACAGGCAGATTCAGCTGCAGCGGTTGCCAATGATCTCCATCGTCCACCGAGAAAGCCACGCCAAACTCCGTTCCCGCGTACAGCAAACCCTTCTGCTTAGGATCTTCGCGCACCGCATTCACGAATGCCGGATCCGCAAGCCCGTTGGTAATGGACTTCCACGTCTTCCCATAATCGTCGGTGCGGTAAAGATACGGCGCGCGATCCTCCACACGATGGCGCTCGGCAGAAGCATAGGCTGCGCCGGCGTTGAAGTGAGAGGTCTCGATCAGCGAGACTTTGCTCCACGGTTGCATTCCCGGCGGAGTCACATTGGACCAGCTCTTGCCGCCGTCCCGCGTCACTGAAATGATGCCCGTATCGCTGCCCGCCCACAGCACATCTTTGTCCAGGTACGAAGGCGCAACGGTGGAGAGTGTCCCATATCCGCGCTCGATCGCATTGTCCACCGTTGGCCCGTCTTTCTTTCGAGACGCGTCGAGCGAGTTCTCCGCCGCCGCTGCCATCAACCCGCCTCCCGCAACCGCGTTCGCGCCCACTGCCGGAGCCTTCGACCCCGTAAGGTCGGGGCTGATCTGCGCCCAGTGCAGACCGCCGTCTGTCGTCTTCAGCACATACTGCGCGCCAAGATAAAGTGACGTTTTATCAACCGGCGAAAACATCAGCGGAGGCGTCCATGGATCGCGATATTTTCGCAGAGACAGTTCCGTGCCGAACACTTGCACGGGCCACGGCGTAATATTCTGCGAGAGCGACCGTCTCCTGTCCCATCGCGCCACCTCTCCATAGCTGCCGCTCGCATACAGAATCTCCGGGTCTTTCGGATCGAGCGCGAAATAACCGCTCTCGCTGCCGCTGGCTGGAAACCAATCGCGCGGCGTGATTCGTCCATGATCAGTGCGGCTCAACACCGCCGCGCCGCCGCTATCCTGCTGCGCGCCATACACCGTGTAGGGAAATTGATCGTCGGTAGTCACGTGATACATTTGCGCCGTCGGCTGGTTGTACCAGCTTGACCAGGTCTTGCCGCGGTCCAGGCTGATCGTCGTCCCCTGGTCGGTTCCGAGCACCAGGTGCGATCCATTCTTCGGGTCCACCCACAGCTCGTGATAATCGTCACCGCCCGGCGCGCCACGCACCACGGTGACGGTCTTGCCGCCATCCACCGATCCCATTAGCGCAACGTTCGGAACATAAATCACATTGGCATCGCTGGGGTCGACCGTGATGCGGCTGAAGTACCAGGCGCGGCTGGTCAGGCGCGCGTCCGTGTTGGCCAGCGTCCAATTCACGCCGCCGTCATCCGATACATACAGCCCCGACTTCTTTGCCTCGATCAACGCATAGACACGCTGCCCATCCGCGCTGACGGCCACGCCGGATCGTCCCCACATTCCTTCGGGCAGCCCATGCCCGGTGCACGGCTCCCACGTCTCGCCGCTGTCCCTCGATCGATAAAGACCGCTGCCCTGCCCCACCAGCGGCGCATACGTGCTCCACGGCGGGCGATGCGCATTCCACAGCGCGGCAAACAGCACATGCGGATTTGCAATCGCAATCGCCAGGTCAGCCACTCCAACGTCGGGACCTTTGTCGAGCGTGTGCTTCCAGGTCGCGCCACCGTCCGTGGATTTGTAGACCCCCCGCTCGGCGTTCGGTCCATACGCGTGGCCAAGCGCACCCACATACACCACGTCGGGGTTGGCCGGATCAATTTCAATCTTCGCAATCTGTCGCGTTTCTTTCAATCCGGCGTACGTCCATGTCTCGCCGCCATCAGTCGATTTGTACACACCCGCCCCCGACGCCAGGTCTGACCGAATGTCGGTCTCGCCGGTGCCGGCGTAAATTACTTTGGGGTTCGAAGCCGATACAGCCAGCGCGCCAATTGAGGCCACCGGTTGCTGATCGAAGACCGGCGTCCACACCGTACCGGCGTCCGTCGTCTTCCACACTCCGCCATCCACTGCGCCAAAATAAAACGTCGCTCCATCACCCGCAGCCCCACTCACGGCCACCCCGCGTCCCCCGCGAAACGGACCGATCAGCCGCCACTCCATGTCGCTGAAAAGCTGCGGGGAGACAGTCTGCGCCGCCGCTGGAAGCGCGATGGCCAGGGCAGCGAACACAATCTTCCTGCGCGTCACACGGATCTTGCTCATGCATTTTCCCTCAAAGTGAAAGTCCCGGAATTTTGGCCCGCGATTTTGGTTCGTCGATTTCGGATTGGAACAACCGTCCCTATTCCTCATCGCCGTCATCCGGCAGGGTCTCCGGCTTTTTCTCCAGATTCACAACCGGCAGGTGTGCCGCGTCGAGCTGACGATTCAACGCCGGAATTGACGAAGTCTTTGTAGACTCCCAACGCTTCAGCGCCTCTGCCGACTTCTCGCTCACTTGGACCCCCGCCTTCATTTGCGCCGCCGTGGGAGCTGCATCCGCCGCGCCCACTTCTTCGTAAAGCCCCGCCGACTCTTGTGCCACCGCATCCAGCCCCGGCTCTTGCTCTCCGCCTTCCGGCTTCTCTGGCGCCTTCAGCAAATCCCCCAGCTCTTTATCGAGCTTGTCAATGGCTTCTTTAAGAGCCGGTGCTTCCTTGATTGCGGGCTGCGCGCTCTTTGAGAGCGCTTCCAACTGCTCCCGAACCGAATGAACCTCCAACGCCGCGGACGCGCTTTTTGAAACCACGGCGGCCAACTTGCGATGCTCCACGAAAAGGCTTTCCAAATCCGCCTCCGTGGCATGCACCCTCGGATCCATCTTGATGGTCAACGGAGCAGTCAACACCTTACCGTCCGCGGTAAGGCGAACCGTATACGTCCCCGGCAACGCAAGCGGCCCCTGCGGCGTGCGCGGCGTGTCATGCGGCACTGCGGAGATTGGATATGCATAATGGGTCGCGACCGGGGTGGTGTAGTGCATGTCCCACACCCAGCGATGCAGCCCCGCATTGCCCGGCAGAGTCTTCGGCATTCGCAGCCAGTAAAGCGGAATCAGTTGCTTCGATAGCTCTTCCATCGTTGACTCGGGTGCGTCATTGCTCGCGTATTTCCTCACCACTTTACCGCTGCTGTCAATCAGTTCCAGCGTCACCGGCCCTTTGGTCTCTTCCGGTAGCGCATAGTCAATCACCGCACCGTCCGGTGGATTCTCGCCCGCCGGCTCATCGTTCGGCAACGGCGTATCGGTGTACGTGCTGCGGCGCACGCGATACGCAGCGCCCGGCTTGAACAGAAACGCGCCGCCATCCGCCTTCATCTCGGCAATCTGCCGCAGCGGCGAGATGTCGTCGAGAATCCAGAACGATCGCCCATGCGTGGCCACAATCAAGTCGTTATCCTGTATCCACAAATCGCGCATCGACGTATGCGGAAGGTTGAACTCGAGCGGCTGCCAGTGGTCGCCATCGTCAAACGACACCCACACCGCCGTCTCTGTTCCCGCAAACAGCAACCCCTTGCGCACCGGATCTTCGCGCACCGTATCCACCGGCGAACCATCCGGCAGTCCCATCGAAATCGATTCCCATGTCGCGCCTGCATCGTGCGTACGAAGCAGGTACGGATGCAAATCGTCAATCCTCATGCGGCTCACAGACACATAGGCAGTCTGGTCGTCGAAGTGCGACGCGCTGATCTGCGTCACCTTGCTCCACGGCGTCAGCTTCTCGGGCGTAATGTTTTTCCAGTTCTTGCCGTGATCCTTTGTGATCCACACCAGGCCGTCATCGGTCCCTGCCCACAGCGTGTCAATCGCCTTGTACGATGCCGCAAGGGAGTAGATCACGCCTCTCCGCTTCTCAATATCTTTCTCCTTGAGCGGCTCCAACGACGCAGGCTGTCCCGAATGTTCGCGACTCAAATCCGGGCTGATCTTCAGCCACGTCTTGCCGTAATCCCGGGTCTCGAACAGCACGTTGGTCGCATAGAAAAGATCGTGCGCATCAATCGGCGAGAACTGGATCGGCTCTGTCCGGTCAGAACGATAAGCCGGGTCGCGCACCGGCAGCGGCGTCACGTTCTGCACCTGCCCCGTTGCCATGTCGTACTTCGACACCTCCGACCGGCCTGCTCCATACACAATGTCCGGATGCAGTGGATCGGGCGCGGCATACCCGTACTCGATAATTCCCGCCGGATGCCACTCACGGAACGTGATCTCCCCATCGTTGCCGCGGCTCGATATGCACACGGACCCGCTTTCCTGCTGGCCCGCGCACACCTGGTAGGGAAACGTATGAGTCACCGCGACGTGATAGAGCTGCGCGGTCGGCTGGTTATACCACGAGCTCCACGTCTCGCCGCGGTTCACGCTCACCAGCGCGCCCTGGTCGCTCACCAGCAGAATAATGTTCGGATTTTCCGGGTTGATCCACAGATTCTGGTAGTCGTCGCCGCCCGGCGCGCCACGCAGGCTCATCCACGTTTTGCCGCCGTCCATGGAGCGCTCCGTCACGATGCTCGCGCTGTACACCACGTCCGGATTTTTAGGATCGACTTTGGCAATCGGCAGGTCGCCGCCGCCGATTCGCAGCGCCGGCCGGGGATCGTCGGTCGCTTTGTACCAGCTCTCGCCGGCGTCGTCCGATCGATAGACGCCCAGCCCTGCGCCTGAACCGTAGCCGCCCTCTGCGCTTGTCGCCAGAGTCGCGTAGAGCCGGTTCGGATCGCTTGCCGCGAGCGCCACCTGAATCTGCACCACGCCTTCCGGCAGGCCCTTGGTCAGCGGCTTCCATGTCTCGCCGCCGTCGGTCGATTTGAACAATCCGCCCTTTGTCCCCTCGTAATTATTCCCATCCTCCCACGGGCCCAGCCGCGCTTCCCACAGCGACGCGTACACCACGTTGGGATTGCTTGCATCGATGGCCACATCCGATCCGCCTGTGCTCGCGTCCTTCGAAAGCACCTTCGTCCACGTAGCTCCGCCGTCGATCGAGCGATAAATGCCCCGCTCCTCATTGGCCCCATAAGGATGCCCCAGTACCGCCGCAAACACCTTGTTGGGATCGCGCGGGTCAACTGCGAGCGCGGGAATCTGTTCGCCATCACGCAGGCCAAGGTGCTGCCAGGTTTTGCCCGCATCGGTGGACTTGTAAATGCCGTCCCCAACAGAAAGATCGGGCCGGTGCAGTCCCTCTCCACTGGCCACATACACCACATTCGGATCCGACGGCGCGACCGCGATGGCCCCTATCGACTGCGAAGGCTGCTCATCGAAAATGGGATTCCACGTCCGCCCAAAGTCGTCGCTCTTCCACACTCCGCCATCCACCTGGCCCATATAAAACACATTCGGCTGGCTCGGAACACCCGTCGCCGCGCGCGTACGGCCTCCGCGAAAGGGCCCGATCGAGCGCCAATGCAAATCCGGAAGAGGGATTGCGGGATGCTCCTGCGCGAGCAGCAGAGCGGGCGAAACACACATGCAGGCAACCAGGCCGATAGCAAACGATCCGACCATCTTGGGGCGGGAAACCGAAGGAAAGAAAATCATGGTGCGGAGAACTCCAGACCGAAGCAGAGATTCACCAATCTTAAAGTGTTCCCTCCAGTCCTCACAATTCTTTTTCGCGTTGGCCGTGCAATTGAACCCGGCGTACCGGGCCGCGCAAACGAAAAAGAAACATTCCCTCAACCAGAACATTTGACGGCGAACGCCCGTTACCCCTATCTGTAAGGAGGGGGCGCGAACACATGAGAACCGCGATTCTGCTGTTCGCAGTCTGCGTTGCTGCAACCGTGCTGAATGCGCAGACCCTTGCTGGATCGCTCCGCGGGGCCGTTGAAGATAGCCGCGGCGCTCGCATCCCCTCGGCATCGGTCGCTGTGCGCATGAATGCTTCTAGAATAACGCGCACAGTCACATGCAGCAGTCAAGGGAACTTCCGCATCGATGGCCTTGCGCCTGGAATGTACAGGATTACCGTAACCGCGAGCGGTTTTGCCGATGCGGTTGCGGATGTGCCCATCGCAATGGGTTCTGTTCGCGATATTACTGTAACCCTGAAGCCGCCGGCCGTGCATCAAACCGTGGCCGTGAAGGCGCAAGGCTCTTCTATAACTAGTCAGCCCCTTGACCTTGCCAGCCAGGTTCACCAGAGCATAGTCACCGCCCAGGACCTTGAAGAACTTCCGCTTCCGGATCGTAGCTTTGCTGACATTGCCTATCTTGCTCCAGGGACCGAGCCCGTCGAACCTTCCGATCCGACCAAGGCGCGCATTACTGCGGTCTCTACCGGCGGAAGCTCGGGGCTGAACAATGAGCTGTCTGTCGATGGAGCCGATAACTCCGATGATTACATCGGCGGCTTCCTCGAAAATTTCTCTCCCGACGCCATTCAGGAGTTTGCCGTCAGAACATCGCAGGAAGATGCCGACACCGGAAGCACGACGGCCGCTTCCGTGATCCTGACCACTAAAAGCGGCGCCAATGACTGGCACGGAAATGCCGCGTTCTACGAGCGGGCCGCGCAACTGAACGCTCGCTTTCCCATCGAGAATCCGGCGCCCATCCCCAAGCAGCCTTTTTCACGGCAAAACTACGTCGGCACGGTTGGAGGTCCGGCGATAAAGGACAAGCTCTGGTTCTTTACGGCCTATGAAGGAGTTCGCGAAGACTCGAGCATCGCCTACAGTGCGTCCAGCATCGCGCAATTTAATGCGCTGGCCACGCTGGCTTCAGACGGTTTGATCCCGGAAGTCAGTTCAATTGCGGTGCGGCCCAATGTGCCTATTCCGTTTCGCGATAGCCTTGCATTGGAGCGGCTGGACTGGGCGCAGTCGCCTAGGTCGCAATGGTTTCTGCGCGGCTCGGCAGACAACTACACAACTCATAACGATCTGGTGCAGCAGGGCACATTGCCCTCGACAGGCTTGCTCACCCACAACAACTATCTGAGCCTTGTGATCGCCAATCAATATGCCTTTACGCCCACATTGCTGGGAAGACTGCTCTTCAATGCCAGCGGCCTGCGGCTGACACAGACCCGTAACTCCGACTTAGGCTTCGCGCTGGCCTTTCCTTTCAGTTCCACTTCCTTGACTGTGTCTGGCTTTGAAACCTTCGGAGATAACCAATTCGCAACGCCGATTACTTTTTTCCCCTCGAGCCGCAACCAGGAGAAGTATCAACTCCGGTACGACCTGAGCCAGGAACATGGACGCCATGCAATCAAATTCGGTGTGAACTTCATACATGAGCCTGTGCTCGATGGCGCATTTCCCGGCAACACCGAGACTCTTTATAAGTTTCCGCAGAATCCCACATATTACTTAAACGATACGGCTCAGTTTACATCCGATATGATTTCGGGAGCTTCAACGTCCAACCTGGGCGGTGGTTTCTCGCAGAACATACAACGGCTCGCATGGTACGGGCAGGATTCCTGGCGGCTTGCGCGCGGACTTACCTTCAATTACGGGTTGCGTTATTCCACGACCTACGGACTGTTCAATGGGTCGGGACGAATTCAGACCGAGAATCCTGGCTTTATCACGCTGGCTGCGCTCAGCATCCCACTCGTCAAAGCTGCGCCGCGGGAAGACCGCAAGCAATTTGCGCCACGCATCGGCTTTGCGTATGCGCCTGGCAGTAAAGGAACAACTGTGATTCGTGCCGGGTTTGGCCTCTATTTCAACGATCTTGCCCAGAACGGCTGGGCGACTGCTTTTCAGGCCGTCAACGCGCCACCGGGACCTTGCGTCGATCCAGTCGCCAACCCAACGGGCACTGAGAACATCGGCTGCATTGCGGGCCAATCCAGCGGAGGAACCGTCAATCTAATCGATCCCCGTTACAAAACTCCCTATGCAGTTCACGTTTCCGGCGGCGTGGAACACGCTTTCACTCAGGATTGGTCGCTCAGTGCGGACTATGTTCACGAGCAGGGGGACCACGCGTATCGCGCCTATAGTTACATCGGAGGTACTAACTTGTTTACTCCGCAGCTGGCAGTCAACGACCCCGCTCAAGCCGCTGTGGTTCCGGATGTCAATGTCTTTCACTCGGACAATCGTTCCAGCTACAACGGGTTGCTTGTCCATTTGCAGGGCAATATAAATCGGCGCTTGAGTCTGGTTGCAAACTACACCTTTTCGAAAGCCCAGACCTGGGGCTGCGTACTGGGTGAGCTTTTCGATTATGTCAACGGCGTGTGCAATCCCCAGGACGCATTCGGCTCCGGCGATTACGGTCCTTCCGGCGAAGATGTTCGGCAGCGGTTTGTGTTTGCCGGCACCTGGCATGCGCCCGCAGGCTTTGTGGTCAGCGGATTGTCCCAGGCGGAGAGCGCGCGTCCCTTCACCATCACCACGGAAGACAATCGGCAACGCATCGCAATCGACGGAATTCCGACATCGCTGGATCAGTTCCGCGGAACCCCTTACCTTCAGACAGACCTGCGCGTCAGTCGCCCGTTGAAGCTTGGGGATAAGTGGACGCTGACTCCGTTCATCGAGTTATTCAATCTGTTCAACCGCAATAATCCCGGCGCAAACTACGTCACGAACATCGCCACACTTCCCGTGCCGCCCGCGCAGGCAGCTTCGGGTAACATCACAGATGTTTGCACTAACCCGGAGTGCTCAATAAGTGCGCCCATCACCAGCCCAGCTCAGTTGCGCGTCGCCGCCGGTGCGTTCGGAGACTTCTTCGGTCCGGGAACGACGGTTGGCATTCCATTCGCCGCCCAGGCGGGCGTCAGGTTCAGCTTCTAGCAGCGCGCAAATTTGTGTTAGTCACTGGCCGCAACTTGCCACCGTGGGCGCGGTCGCGATCGGCAGGTTAAGAGGATTCTGTTTTCTCAGATTCTCGTTCAGCGTGTTCCAAAGATTCATCGCTTTCGCCAGCGCAGCGCAGGTTTCTTTCACCGCCTGGATTTGAGGTTCAGTGGGGCGCTGATCACCGGCTTCCACGCTATCCAGCAGTCGAGTCAGGTCGCGGTTGATGGGACCGAAACCCGGCGCCTCCTTAGTTCCGTCTTGAACCGCTTGGATTTGCTTTTCCATGTCGGCGGTTTCTGCGGACTTATCCTTTTTCCGCTGATCCAGCGCCGCCGCAAGAGTTATCTGCTTTTGATACTCGCTGTAAGACGCTTCAATTCCCTTCAGGATGCGGCGAGCCAGCGCCAGTTGGGCCTCAAGGTCCGCTTGCGTGGCGTGAACGCGGGGGTCGAGTTGGACCGTAAGCGGTTGCTTGATCGTGTGGCCGCCGGCGGTGAACTCCACGGTGTAGCGCCCAGGCACGACCAGAGGGCCCTGGGGCTGCTGGCGCGGTGTCTCGTATGGAATCGCGTGGTCAGCCAGCGTGTATTCCGTGTATTCGAGGATGGGCCCGTAATAGGAAGCGGGAAGAATCCTGGGTGAATCGTAACGCAAATCCCAAATGAAGCGATGCAGGCCGCTCGTTCCGTCCACGGGCTGCGGCGTTGAAAACCAGTACTCCGGAACGTTAGGCAGCGGCAGATTGGGTTCGATCGCGGTTCCGGTGAACTTCCGCACCACTCCGCCGCTTGCATCCCGAATCGTAATCGACGGCGGGTCGGCGAGCGAGGCATTCAGGTAGTAATCGATGCCGACGCCATCCGGCGGATTTTTTCCGCTGGGAGTTTCAATGGGCAGCGGCGTGTCCTGGTTGGTGTCCCACCGAACGCGCAGCGCGGTGGAAGGCACAAAGAGATGGGCCGCCGAAGAAAGCACCTTGGGAGTTAGTTGGCGAATAGGGCTGATGTTATCCAGGATCCATAGCCCGCGGCCATAAGTCGAGATAACTATGTCGTCTCCGTGAATCTCCATGTCGGTAACCGGCGTGGCGGGCAGATCCAGGGTGAGCGGATGCCAGTGATCCCCGTCGTCGAATGAGAAGAAAACTGTGGAGTCCGTTCCGGCGAAAAGAAGGCCTTTGCGGACCGGATCTTCTCGCACCACGCGCACGCCTTCGTTGGCCGGAAGGCCGACAATGATCGGTTGCCATGTGGCGCCAAAGTCACGGGTGCGCAGAATCTGCGGGGGAACTGCCTGGCGGCTGGTTCCAACCGTCAGATAGGCCGTGCCTGCGTCATGGTGCGACGGCTCCACGTAGAGGATCTCCGATGGCGCTGCGAGTCCGGGCGGAGTTACTTTCTGCCAATGCACGCCGCCGTCGCGAGTTAGTTGAACGATGCGATTGGTGGTCGCGGCCCACATCACCCCGGCATCCAGCGTGGACGCTGCCAAAGCATCGATCGCCGGCGGCCGCGGCCTGTCGGGGTTGTGCTCGGATTCATCAACTTTATTCCACCCGGTAAGATCTGGACTGATCGCCTGCCAGGTCTTGCCTTCGTCCGCCGTCTTCAACACAAACTGTGTGCCTAAGTAGAGCGCGTGCGGATTGTGAGGAGAGAAAAAAAGCGGCGGCATCTGGGCCACGCGGTACTTATCTCCCTTTTCAAACACGGTAGCGGTCTGGCCGGTCTTGCGGTCGAAACGGACGACGGTGCCGTACCAGCCGCCCGAATAGATCCAGTCCGGATGCGCGGGATCGGGCGCAATGAAGCAAAACTCGAAGCCCCCCACCGAGATGTTGTCCTGCAATGTAATTTCGCCATTATCGCTGCGGCTGGGCACGGACTGCGTGCCGCTGTCTTGCTGCGCGGCATAAGTGCGGTAAGGGAATTCGTGGTCGGTCGTAACATGGTAAAACTGCCCGGTTGGCTGGTTGTACCAGGAGCTCCATGTCTTGCCGGCATCTACGCTCAGAATTGCGCCTTGATCCACTCCCAGAAGCATCCTGCTGGAGTTATTCGGATCGATCCACAGAACATGGAAGTCATCGCCCGAGGGTGCGCCGACATACGCGGCGAATGTATGGCCGCCGTCTGTGGAGCGATAAAGCGAAGTCTGTGCCACATAAAGAATGTCGGGATTCTTGGTGTCAATAAACACGCGGCTGAAGTATTCATTGCCCAGAATGCGCGGGTCTTTGGTCGATTGCGCCCAAGTTGCGCCACCGTCATCGGAGCGGAAAAAACCCTGATCCATGATGGCGTAGAGCCGTTGGCCGCCGGTACCGGGAGCGATCGCGATGCCCAGGCGGCCGCGGTCTTTTTCGGGCAGTCCATTTGAGTCGAGAGGTTGCCAGGTGGACCCTTCGTCCAAGGATTTGTAGATCAGGGAATTGGCCTTCCTGCCTTTTTCCTTGGCGGCGGGGTCGTTTGCCCCAGACGCGGGAATGTAGAGCGAAGCGTAAAGCACGCGCCAGTTATCGGGGTCGGCCGTCAGATCGAATACCCCGGCAGACTCATTATTGCTGAGCGTTTGCCGCCAGGTCTTTCCGCCGTCCTCGGACTTGAAGATCCCTCGTGGAGTCGTAAAAGTTCGCGTTGGCACCGGACGCGAGAAGACATACACGCCGATCGAGTTGGCCCCTGCCACCACAATGTCGGGATTACGCGGATGCACCAGGACGGCCTGGATGAAGCGTGTGTCTTCCAATCCGGCATGAGTCCACGTTTTGCCTTCGTCGCCCGATTTATAAATACCGTCACCGGGAGTTTGCTCGCCCGTGCCTGCATAAATGGTCTTCGAATCAGATGGAGCCACGGCGAGAGCGCCGATCGAGGCAATTCGTTCCTTATCGAAGATAGGACTCCAGACATGACCGGCGTCCGTCGTCTTCCAGATGCCCCCGCCCGGAGTGCCGAAGTAATAGACATTCGGATTGTCGGGAACTCCGGCGACAGCCGACACTCGGCCCGCGCGGAACGAACCGATGAGCCGCCAATGCAGCGCGTCCAGATTCGTTGTGCCCAAGTCCTGCGCAAAAGTGGTTGCAACCAAAAGCAAACCTGTAGCCAACAAAGCAGAGCAGTGTTTGATCATGTTTCCCCTGGGCCCGGTGTCGGGCTGTACTTCTGATGTGATCGCTATAGCAAAGCCCCGCATACAGAATTCGGCGTGTAACAGACGCCGGATCAGAGCAATGTTCTCGGGGCCCTGGGACAAGAAGAATATACCTTGAATTCCCGCTATCGCGAAAGTACGCCAGGTTGTCGCTAACTCGCCTGCTGGCGCGCGCGGACCAGCGCAAAGACCTTTTGCCGCGCAGCGAAACTCAGCGCTTCGATTGGGATTGCCCGCAAAAATAGATTGATTCCCAAGACAGGCCGCGAGGTACAGATGCTCGCTAATCACGGCGACGGCCAAATTTCAGGACGTGGCCAATCGTCCCATGCCCTTCAAATGCAGGTCAAGAATTTCCGCGGATTTCTTCATCAGCGCGTAGGGTCCATTTTCGACCATGAGTTCCTGGTCGGCTCCGCCCCGGTCATTCGGATTGACCGCCGAAAGCAATGTGAGAATCTTCGGCCGAGGCTTCTGGCGATGAGCCAGACCCACCATTTTCGTGTACTCATCGTCTGCAAGGGAATAACAAAGCACGATAAGATCGAACCGACGATTTGCCATCATCGCTTCAGCTTCTGGCACTCTGCCCGCGGCCTCAACATCAACGATAGATCCCAGGATTAACTTGCGGGTTTGAAGCAGCATCGGGTCGCGACCGACTACCAGCACGTGCGCACCATTGTTCATTAAGTCCCTCGCTTCACCGAAAGAGGCGCAATCAACCTAAGTAGAACGCGCGCTGACAGGTCAAATCTTAGGTAAATTACGTCGGAGAGCTAGTATTGTCCGGTATTGAACATTAGAGCAAACAAGTTTGATGGTACGCGCGAAATAAATCCATAACATGTCCAATACCTTACATAAGTATTTAACTTTCAATGAGACAATTCAGCCCAGAGATGCAACGCAGACCATCTTCACAGAGAACGCAAGACTCGCTCTCAATCCCCAGCGGCGTCCTTTGCAAACCGAGAGAGAAGGACGTCTCCATGGCCGGTCAGGCTTCAAACTTGCTGCTCGCGAGTCTTCCCCCTGCTTGTAGAAATTCCCTCATTGCACGGCTGAAGCCAGTCACGCTTCCTTTGCGAACGGCTCTCTATGAACCGGATGAGACGCCAAAATTCGCGCACTTCATCACCTCCGGCATCGCCTCGATTGTCATTTCCATGTCCGATGGCGCCAGCTCCGAAGTGGGCGTCTGGGGCACCGAGGGATTGGTAGAGAGTTTCCATCTTCTGGGCCGCGCCAGAATTCCAACCCGTTGCTTCATCCAGATGGACGCGACCGCGCTGAGAATGCCGTTCAAGGAGCTCCAGAAAGAGTTTCTGGAGAAGGCGGAGGTGCGCCAATCGGTGCTGCAATGCGTGCAGAGCCAGGGCTTTATCCTGGGGCAATTGGCGGCATGCAATCGTCTTCACGAGGCGGAAGAACGCCTGGCGCGCTGGCTGCTGATGGTGCGTGACCGGGTGCAATCCGAAGCCTATTTTCTGACCCAGGAGTTTATGGCCAACATGCTGGGCGCGCGCCGCACCACCGTCACAGCCGCAGCGGGAGAGTTGCAGCGCAAAGGCCTGATTAAATACAGCCGCGGCCGCGTCAGTATCGTCGACCCCGAAGGCCTCGAGCGGAACGCATGCGAATGCTACCGGACGGTTAAGAAACTTTATCTGGACTTTTATAGTGGGACCGCGCCGGCTTGAGTCGGAAGCAAAGCGAAGCACGGCGCGAGGCCAGTTGTCTCGATTTGCCTTCTTTCTGATGTTTCCAACGGTGCGTGCTTTACGATTGAAGCAGCGTGCAAACCATACGAGTAGAGACTCCTTCGGTTAGATACGACGTGTTTGCGGGCAGCGGGCTCCTTGAGACGCTGGCGCAGCGCATTGAGAGCGTGGCGGGCAGGTTGCCGCGGCGAGTTTTTGTGCTCACCTCCGCTTCGATCTGGGCGCTGTGGGGGCACTCCCTGCAGCAGTCCTTTCCGGACGCCCCTGTGGTGCTGTTTCTGGAGCCCGGCGAGAAACACAAAACCCTCACCAGCGCGGAGAAACTGCTGCGGCAGATGGCGCGGGCCGGCGCGGATCGCGGTTCGCTCCTGATTGCCTTCGGCGGCGGAATTGTGGGCGATGTGGGCGGATTTCTGGCCGCGATTTATATGCGCGGGATTCCCTTTATCCAGGTCCCCACCACCTTCCTGGCCCAAGTGGATTCAAGCGTGGGCGGCAAGACGGGCGTGAACCTGGCGGAAGGAAAAAATCTTGTGGGCAGCTTTCATCAGCCGCTGGCTGTGTTTGCCGATATCGGTGTGCTTGGCACTCTGCAGGACCGCGAGCTGCGGGCGGGGCTGATGGAGAGCGTGAAGGCGGGGATCATTCGCGACCGGTCGCTGGTGCGGTTTATGGAAGATCACGCGGACGAGGTACGGGGGCGCGACCCGAAGGCTTTGGAAAAGGTAATTGCGGCCTCCATCCGGATGAAGGCCGGCGTGGTCAATCTCGACGAGCGCGAAATTGGCCTCAGGATGATTCTGAATCTTGGCCACACCGTCGGCCACGCGCTGGAGCAGGCCACCGGTTACAAGTCTCTGCTGCATGGCGAGGCCGTGGGGTGGGGCATGGTGGCGTCGCTTTATCTGGCGCGAAAGCGCGGAACCATCAGCTCGGCACAATTTGACCGGCTGCAGAGTTTGATCCATCGCTATGGGCCGCTGCCCCCGCTGAAAGTGCGCGCTGCGAAGGTGGTGGCGGCGACCGCCAGCGATAAGAAAAATGTGGGCGGGGTGAGGCGCTTCGTGTTGCCCGTGGGGATTGGCGACGCAGGCGTGGTGGAGGATCTGACGGCGGCGGAGCTGGAGTCGGCGGTGGGCTATATGCTGGCGCGGGCTAAGCGGAATTAGATAGGCAGGAGTGGGCGGGACAATTGAGGATTGCGGCTTCTCGTGCCTCAAGAGCGAGATCTCCAGGGTCGTACACGGGAAAGCGGCCCGGATACACGCAAGTGCGATAGCCTAGACGTAATGGCTTCTACCATAGACACTCTGGCCCGTCTTTCCGCTGACAAGCGGCGCGTGGCGCTCCATTCCATGGTGGCGGCGGCGGCTATGACGCTGCTTAAGCTTGCCGCGGGCCTGGTCTCGGGGTCGCTGGGCGTGCTTTCAGATGCCGCGCACTCAGCACTGGACCTGGTGGGTGTGACGCTGACGTTTTTTTCCGTGCGAGTCAGCGACAAGCCGGCGGACGAAGACCACACCTACGGCCACGGCAAATTCGAAAACCTGTCCGCATTTGCCGAGGCAGGGCTCATGGCCCTTTCCTGCGCGTGGATTATCTGGGAAGCCATGACGCGCATTTTCCGCCACCTGGTGGAGCTGCGCCACTCGGTGTGGCCGGTGCTGGTGCTGCTGATTTCGATCGCCGTGGACTACTGGCGGTCGCGGCGGCTGCGGGCAGTGGCTGAGCAGACCGGATCGGCGGCGCTGGCCACGGATGCGTTCCATTTTGCATCCGACATCTGGTCGACGCTGGCCGTGCTGTGCGGGCTGGGCGCCAGTTGGATGGGCGTCCGGTTGGGCATCGGCTGGCTGCGCTATGCTGACCCGTTTGCGGCCGTGGTGGTTTCGCTGATGATCCTGCGCATGACACTGCACCTTGGCCGCGAAACTGTGGCCGTGCTGATGGACGAGGTGCCCGCAGAGACGCGTCAGCGGCTGGTGCACGAGGTGGAGCGCGTGAGCGGCGTGCTGGCGGTGGAACAGGCTCGGGTGCGGCGCGCGGGCGCCAGCTACTTTGCCGATCTCACCCTGGCGCTGCCGCGACGCTTTACGTTTGAACACACTGGGGAGCTGGTGCGGGAGGCCACTGAAGCGGCGCACCGTGCGCTGCCCGAAGCGGACGTGGTGATTCACACCGTGCCGCGCGAGGCAAGGGCGGAGAGCGTCTTTGATCGCGTGCGGGCGGTGGCCGCGCGCAACAACGTAAGCGTGCATGAGCTGAGCGTGCAATCGCACCATGGACGGCTCCGCGTGGAGCAGCATGTGGAGCTGGATGAGAACATGCCGCTCAAGGCAGCTCACGAATTTGTAAGCGCGTTGGAAGCTGAGATTCTACGCGAGGCGCCGGAGATCGACGCCGTGCTGACGCATATTGAAAGCGAGCCGGCCACCATCGAACAGCCTGAAGAGACCGTCGTCGAGGATCGCAGAATCGAGAGCGCTCTGCGGGCCGCGGCCAAACTATTTCCTGAGGTGGTGGATGTGCACGAAATCGTCGTGGGCCGCACCGTCGATCACATTCATCTCTCCTGCCACTGCACGCTGCCGGACAATTTGGCGATGCAGCGGGTGCACGAAGTGATGACCGGGCTCGAGGATAGATTCAAGCTGGAGTGCCCGGAAGTCTACCGTGTCACAATTCACCCCGAACCGCTGACGGATAATTTGCGGTGAAATGATAAACGCGGCCGTAAACAGTTTTTTGATTCCAGGAGTCTATGTCTATAGGTAAAGAAGCCCGGAGGCTAAATCAATGTTGACTCAGGATGCCATCAGGCACAAGGCCGGATTTGAATTGTCCACATCCCTCTTTGTGCTCTCATTTCTTGCCATGTGCTTGTGCGAAGCGTACTTGATCCAGGCCATCTGGATCAGTCATACGCCGATTCACGGCAGAGTGAGGGGCGCTGAATTGCCATTTTTGATTTGGGTGCCGTGCATCGCCGGGTTCGCGCTGCGACTGGCGATCAAGATGCGATCGGACAGAGGCGAAATCCGCTCGTCCATTGCTTCCTTCATCAACACAGGTCTGGGCGGAGTGTTATTAGTGTCCTATCTGTTGATGGCACGGCTGGCCCAGATTATCTTCAGCTAGAATGACAGTATTTTCCTCGCAAAGGAACCCGATGATTGCGCACAGCGAATGGAAAGGTTCGACCATCTTCGAAGGGATTGCGGAAAATGGCAATTCGGTGTTCTTCGATGCCGACCCCGCGCACGAGCAGGGACCAAGCCCCATGGAGTCCGTGCTGATGGCGCTGTGCGCATGCACCAGCGTCGACGTGGTCTC
>PMOF01000327.1 GCA_003162495.1 Acidobacteriaceae bacterium | reverse complement strand
CTTTTTATGAGGCGCGGCCCGCTTTGTTTATTGGCTGAAATCTGGAGCACCGGGCGGGGATCGAACCCGCGTATACAGGTTTTGCAGACCTGCGCGTTAGCCACTTCGCCACCGATGCTCTTTTGAAACCCGATCACCGAAATGCAAAACCCACCACGCCTCAAGGCGGGTGGGTGGTCTGGAGACTCCCGGTTTCGGAATCTAGCCCAGCGCACACGCCCGCGAAGCGCAGCAGCCCTGACGGCAGCGACACCTTGCGAGAGTGGAGAAGTGGGCCATCGAATCCTTTGCCGGCCGAGCACAATCACTAACCTGCGGCTCACCGAATACCCGTAGACTAGAGCCTGGACGAAGGCATGTCAAGGCGTGCAGGGCATTGCAGAGGCGGTGACCCGCCATAAGTCAGCGCATTCTGTGAACCGCTAGATCGGATTCAAGGAAGCCCGTTCCAGAATGCCTGTGATCGCGTCGCAGGCCCGCGCCAATCCGTCTTCCTGTTGCAGCTTTGCTGCCGCCTCCGCCGCACGGATCGCAAACAGAGGTTCTGTTAGCAGCCGTTCCAGTGCTCCTTGAGCCGAGACAGATGTGTAAGTGCTGCGCGGCTGGCAGAGTCCCGCACCGAGTCGCGCCACGCGGGCTCCGTTGTCTGGCTGGTCCCAGCCATAAGGCACAATGAGCATCGGACGCCCGGCAAGCAGCGCCTGGCCTGTGGTTCCAGACCCGCCTTGATGCACATTCACGGCCGCATAAGGGAATATCCGGGAATAGGGCGCGCAGCGCAGAGCCAGAACTCCCGAAGAGATTTCACCCGCATTTCGATTGATGCCGAGGAGCACCGCGCGCCGCCCCAGCCGCTTGGCCGCCTCCATGCTTGCGGTATAGAAATCGCCGGGGTTGTGAACTGCGGTGGACCCCTGAGTGAAAACGACCGGTGCCTCTCCGGAGGCAAGAAATGTTCTCAGTACCTCGATATCGCCGGTGTTGTCCCCTTGACCTTGGTAGAACACAAAGCCGGCTTGGAGGGTTTGCCGCGGCCAGTCCAATTGCTTTGGCGCCAGCAATGGCGAGAAGAGAGCAAGAACAAGATCAGGTGAAAACTTGTCTCGGAATACGGGGTCGCACCGGTAGCGCAGCCCCAGTTCCCGGCGCAGTTGCCGCACGGGATTCGACCAATGCCTGGTTGCCAGCCGCCCCAGATTCAACCCGGCCCGGTAGAAGAGTGGGCCGGCTTTGCGCAGCCGGATCAGCCACGGGGCATTGACCATGATCGAGGGGTCATGCGCGGAAAAGAACGAGAATGGCGACAGAATCGCCGAAATCCACGGAAGCCCGAGTTTCTCGACCACCAGCGGGGCGGCATAGACCAGTTCGCCGGAGATCATCAGATCTGCTTGCGCAGCGGCGGAGAAGAGGTCGTCGAAAGTATTGCGCAGGTGAGGCAAGATCATGCGCCTATAAAGCACCTCCGGCCCGCGCTTGATGTCTTCACATTGCCGAATCAGCTCCACGTCGGTCGGATCCCAATCGGGGCGCAACGGCAGGAAGCTAATTCCTGATTCTTCGACGAGGGCGCGGTAATGAGGCGTGGTGGCGATCGTCACTCGATGACGGCGCCGCTTGAGCTCAAGCGCCAGAGCAAGGCCTGGATGCAAATCGCCGAGCGAGCCAATGGTCGCAAACAAGATTCGCTTCGGCCGATTCTCATCGATCTGCACGGGTCGCGCATCTCCGCCGCTCATGACCTGATAGTAGCGTGCAAAAGGGGTTCATTTTTCGTTGCGGCTGGGCGCAGCCGATAAAGGTAGCATCTTCTTGTCGGCTGCGGCGATAGAATTGCAATCGAACGCGAGGCTGCCTTGAAACTTGATTACTTCATCATGGATGTTTTCACCACGACGGCATTGGCGGGAAACCCGCTGGCCGTGGTGATGAACACGGTTGGGCTGAGCACGGAGCGCATGCAGGCGATTGCGCGCGAGTTCAATCTCTCTGAGACTACATTTGTGGAGCGCAGACCTTCCGCCGTGGAGCAGGAAGAAGGTGTGCGGGTGCGCATCTTCACCACGCAGGAGGAACTTCCCTTTGCCGGACATCCGACGCTGGGAACGGCCAGCGTGTTGAAGCTGAGCGCCCCGGAGACGCTGCGCGGGGACACTGTGACTCTGGCCCTCAACGTGGGTCTGGTGCCGGTGCGCTTTTCTTCTGCAAGCTTGTTTGGCGAGATGACGCAGCGGGACCCGGAGTTTGGCGCCGAGCTCGATCCACGCGAGGTGGCGCGGTTGACGGGTTTGGCTCTGGAAGATTTGGACCCCGGACTGCCGCCGCAAGTCGTTTCCACCGGCACCGCTTTCGCGATCGTCGCGCTCGTTAGAGAAGATTCACTGGCTCGCCTCAAGGTGAGCCAGCAGGAGGCTACGGATTGGCTGCGTGCGCACGGAGCAAGGTGGTTTTACGTTCTGGCCCCTGCGGCCCGGGTCAGTGGCGCAGCGCCCTTGTGGCGCGCCCGTATGCAATTCAACGGCGGCGAAGATCCGGCCACGGGATCGGCGGCCGGCTGCGCCATCAGCCACCTGGTCATGCGTGGCGCAGTGGCGCCGGGTGAGCGCATCACACTGCACCAGGGCATCGAGATGGGCCGACCGAGCGAAATTTTTTTGTCAGCAGTCAGGCGCAACGAGCACAGAGAAACAAAATCGTCGGCAGGGGTCACGGATGTACACGTGGCGGGGAGCACTGTTCTTGTTGCACAAGGACAGCTTTTCCTGCCGTGATGCACACGCTTTCAACAGGGTCACCCCCATGCAACTAACGGAAATGGTTCACGCTAGCGAATTGATGTTTGTTTCACATTAATTTTCAGGCCAGGTTTCGCCAACCTTTCCCTCTTTCCACAAACATCCACCTCCCGTACTCTTGGCACCAATGCAGCAACTTTAGGTAATTGCAGGAATCTTAGCCGGCACCCTAGCCGGCCTTGCCCAATGGCTTTTTACGCACACTGATTGTGAGCGAAGATCAGCTTGTCTTGGTATCGAATGCGTGATGCCGCCGTGCGTGATTGCGTGTACCCCCCTTATGCCGCAGTCCGCGCAAAGCTACACAGGCGAAAGATCAACCAGGAACCCAGCTGAATCGCATCCGATCGCCGGAACCGGCAATTCGTCGCGCAAGCCAGCCACACGAGCGGGCCACGGCGGAGTGTTGCCCCAGCGGATAGACAACAAATCATCAAACAGGAACGAAGGAGTTTTTACTTATCATGCGGCCAAAGAAAGTCATCCTCTGCGTAGACGATAACGAACAAGAGCTTTCCGTACTCAAGTTCATGCTGGCAACTAACGGATACCGGGTAGTTTCGGCCTGCACCGGGCAGGAGGCGATCGGCCTGTTTGCGGCGACCCAGGTAGACCTGGTGCTGGCCGATTATGCAATGCCGCAGATGGATGGGTTCCAGCTGGTGAACCGACTCAAGCAGATTGCGTCTCATGTGCCCATGATCCTGCTGGGCGACCCGCAAAAGATGGGTGGCGAGATGCACGCCGCCGATGCGCTGCTGGCGAAGAAAAATTGCTCGGCGCAGGAGTTGCTGGAACGGATCAAAGTGATGAGCGCGCGCAAACGAGGTCCCCGCAAGGGCACGCTGCGGATGGCGCCGGTCGAGCTGGCTGCGGCTTCTTAAGATCCGCCTGGATTGTGCCAGGTTGCTGGGGCTAAAAGCCATTTCATCCTTGCACCCAAGAATGAAGGTTTCCTGGACTGAAATATTCTTCCCTTGACGACTCCACGCAGGAGTGCGCATACTCGCCAATTGTGCCCGGTCTGGAGCATTTTCCTTCGTTCCAGCGGGGGTTGGCTTTCATGGATATTGTTCTGATTCGTCTTCTTTTTGTTGCTCTTCTTGCCGGGGTTTGCTATTTCCTTCACCCCTTCGGCCTCGCAGGAGGGGTGAGTGCGGTCGGAGGCGCAGCCGCAGCCGGCGCGGTCATCGTCTTCGAGTTGCGGGTGCGGGCGCTCAGCCTGCGGCGGCTGATTGGCGCGGTGGCCGGCAGCGTGCTGGGCATCTTCGGCGCGGCCTTGTTCTGCCTGGTGTTGCGTTCGGCGCAGCTGCCCGGGGCAACCTCGGCCGTGCTGCAGATTTTTGTGCTGCTGCTGATGACCTATGTGGGGCTGCTGGTGGGGGCCAACAAAGGCGACCTGCTGAACCCGGCGGCGCTGGGCACCATCTTTAGCGGCGAGAAGCCTTTGCGCCGCACGGCCAAGGTGCTGGATACCAGCGTGATCATCGACGGCCGCATTGCCGATATCGCCGAGGCTGGCTTCATCGACGGCATGATGGTGGTGCCGGAGTTTGTTCTGCGCGAGTTGCAGATTGTGGCCGACTCAACCGATGGCTCAAAGCGCCAAAGAGGCCGGCGTGGGCTGGACATGCTGCAGCGCATGCAATCCAACACCAACATCCAGGTGCAGATTGTTCCCGACGATTTCCCATCCATCCGCGAAGTGGATTTGAAGCTGCTGGAACTGGCCAAGAAGTGGGAGGCCAAGGTGGTGACCAACGACTTCAACCTGAACAAGGTGGCCCACCTGCACCATGTGGAGGTGCTGAACATCAACGACCTGGCCAACGCGCTCAAGCCTGTGGTATTGCCGGGCGAGAAGATGAACGTGTTGATCCTTAAAGAAGGCAAGGAGTACAACCAGGGGGTCGGGTATCTTGACGACGGCACCATGGTGGTTGTGGATCATGCGCGGCGCATGATCGGCAAGCCGGTGGAGATTTCCGTGACCAGCGTGCTGCAAACCGCCAGCGGCAAAATGATCTTTGGCAAGCTGGAAGAGAACGGAAAGACCGGCGACCAGCCGCGGCCGGTAGAGATGACGCACTAAAGTCCTGGCCTCGGTCTGGTGCGACAGGATTGACCTGACATTGCCGATTCTGTGATTTTCAAGCGACTTCCTGGCTTGAAACGGCTCCAAGGTTACAGCCACTGGCGCGCGTTCGGTGCTGCGCTGAGCGACCTTGGACGACAGGAGGGGCAAGTCTCATGAAATCGCTGGGCAAGTTGTTGATCGTGTGCGTGGTTCTTTTTGCGCTCCTCCAAGTGGTGCGTCCCGGCATCCCTGCCGGACCTGCGACGGCCGAGCTCCAGGCGCCGGCGGAGGTCAAGCAGGTTTTCGAAAAAAACTGCTATAGCTGCCACTCGAATGAGCGGCGCCTGGCGTGGTTCGACGAGGTTGTGCCCGCATATTGGCTGGTGCGCAGGGACATTCTGACCGCACGCCGGCACCTGAATTTCTCTACCCTGGGTTCGAAGCCATCCGCTGCGCAGAAGGCGACGCTTTACGAAGCCGTGAACATGATTCAGCTTGGAGCGATGCCGCTGCCTGACTTCGTGAAGCTGCATCCGGAGGCAAAAGTGACGCCGGAGGAACTAGCGACGCTGAAGAACTATCTGGCTCCCTGGTCGTCGGCCCCGGCGCCGGTGAGCGAGAGTGCTCCGACAGGAGCCATAGCAAGGGACCACGCGGATGAAGCTGCCGCGCCTGTCTCACTGGCGGCGGTGGCGCCGGAGTTCAATGGGTTGGCGTTCGATCCGACGTTTGAAAGCTGGAAGCCAATCAGTGCGACCGATCGCGGAGACAACAATACTTTTCGCTTCATCCTGGGCAATGACATCGCCGTAAAGGCGGCGCAGTCGGGCAACATTTCACCGTGGCCGGATGGAGCGCGGTTCGCCAAGATCGCCTGGCAGCAGCAGGCCGATGCGGTTGGGCTGGTACATCCGGGCAAGTTTGTTCAGGTGGAGTTGATGGTGAAAGACACGCAGCTGTACAAAGATACGGAGGGGTGGGGCTGGGGCCGCTGGCGCGGCATGGATTTGAAGCCGTACGGAAGCGGCGCAGGCTTTGTGAACGAGTGTACAGGCTGTCATCAACCATTACGCGGCAACGACTATGTGTATACGCTGCCCATCACGCCGGCCAGCACCACCCGGGATGAAGCAGTGAACAACCTGGCCGCAGCGCTGCCGGCGGCAATGCCCTATCAGCCGCTGGGCTGGAACGTAATCACGATGTTCGTCGACCAGCGGAATCGTAGCATTGCGATCCTCTACGGGAATGAGACAGCTATGCAGTCCGGGCGGGTGCGTGGCGATGCTCCAACTGGGAAATCCGCGGCGCCGGTCTATCCGGTGGGTGCGGTGCTGGCGCTGGTGACTTGGTCTGAGCGCGACGATCCGCACTGGTTTGGGGCGCGGATACCAGGCGCACCCCAAAGCGTGGAGTTTGTGAAGGTCTCGGCCGGGTCGATGAGCCAGTACCAGCGCTTCGCAGGCAGCGGGCTCGCGGAGCAACATCTGGATGCGAGCACGGAGACGCAGCGGATGAGCTTTGTGCTTGGCCTTGCACCTGTGCAACTGCCGTAGTTGTACTGGCCGCGCCGATCATGCAATCGCGACGACGAGTGCACGATCAACTTGGGGAGCTTTCTTCCGCTTTGTCCTCAGTACTTCTGCACCTTGGGGTCGATCTCGTCGGACCAGGCTAAGATGCCGCCGGCTAAATTGACGACCTGGGTGTAGCCGGATTGCTTGAGGAACTCGGCAATGCGCTGCGAGCGTGCGCCACTGCGGCAATGGACGACGATTTCGCGGTCGCGGGGGATTTCGGCGAGGCGCTTGGGGACGTCGTTCTGGGGGATGACGGTGCCACCGATTTGGGCGATCTGGACTTCGTAGGGCTCGCGCACGTCGAGGAGGAAGATGTCTTCGCCCTGATCGCGGCGGGCCTTGAGTTCCTTGACGGTCAGCTGGGGGATTCCGTTCTTCACATTCTTCTCCTGAGGTGTCTCCGGCACGATGCCGCAAAAACTCTCATAGTCAATCAGCTGGGTGATGGTGGGATTGTCGCCGCAGACGGGACACTCGGGATTCTTGCGCAGCTTGAGCTCGCGGAAGCGCATGGTGAGCGCATCGACCAGCAGCAGGCGGCCGACGAGCGTTTCGCCTTTGCCGAGGATGAGCTTGATGACTTCGGTGGCCTGGATGACGCCGACAATGCCGGGCAGAATGCCAAGGACTCCGCCCTCGGCGCAACTGGGCACCAGGCCCGGCGGGGGCGGCTCGGGATAGAGGCAGCGGTAGCAGGGGCCCTGCTCGGTGGCAAACACGCTGGCCTGGCCCTCGAAGCGGAAGATGGACCCGTAGGCGTTGGGCTTGCCGAGGAGCACGCAGGCGTCGTTGACCAGGTAGCGGGTGGGGAAATTGTCGGTGCCGTCGGCCACGATATCGTAGTCCTTAATGATCTCGAGGGCGTTGGCGCTGGAGAGCATGGTCTCGTGCTTGACGATCCGGATGGCGGGGTTGAGCGCCGAAAGCTTTTCTTCGGCGGAGTCGATCTTCTTGCGGCCGATGTCTTTGGTTGAGTGAATGATCTGGCGCTGCAAATTGCTTGCGTCCACAACATCGAAGTCCACCAGGCCCAGAGTCCCGATGCCGGCTGCGGTCAGGTAGAGGGCGAGAGGCGAGCCGAGACCGCCGGTGCCTACGCAGAGCACGCGGGCGGCCTTCAGCTTTTGCTGGCCCTCCATGCCTACCTCGGGCAGGATCAGGTGGCGCGAGTAGCGGGAGAGGTCGTCGGTGGTCAATTCGGGAAGCGCGGTCGGTTCAGTCAGGGTGGCCATGGATCGAGTTTCTCCGGTGAGTTTCAGTTTATCGGATTGGCGTGGGAATGCGGGATGAGGACACTCATCCTCAAACCGAATCTTCTGCAGCTCAAAGCGCTTGTCTTCTTCGCTGGCGCCGGCCAGCAGGAAGGAGTGGGTGTCCGTCGCGTTGCCCTGAACGACACTCGTAATCACATAACAGCAGCCCAGCCAGTGGGCTTCTGCAAAGTCGGTGGCCGACCACTGCGCGGGGTGGTCGGGGTGGGAGTGGTAAAAGCCGGCGATATCAAGGCCCCGGCCCCGCGCGTGGCGCTCGATCTTCACGAGGTCCGCGGGGGCGATGCTGTAGCGGTTGTGGGCGGAGTCGGTGCTGGCGTTGCCGGCGCGCACCGCCGCCTCGACACGCCAGCCGTCCGGAATGGGGAGGCCCAGCAGCACGCCACAGCATTCATGCGGCCAGGTCTCCTCGCCATGGGCACGGAGCTGACGATGAAGTGAACGAGCGAGCCACAGGACGCTCACGCTGCCTCCCGAAACCGTTTATATTCCACAGAAAATTGCAGCGCGCGCTCCGTTGTGCGAGATTGAGAATGCAGGGGTGAATCTGGCGCGGACTCAGCCGATGTCTATTTGAACACCTTGAACGCCCCCGCCTACAGGAACGCGACTATGGCCCGAAAAACCCGCAATCCCAGCTTCGAGCAGACGCTCGCAATCCTGCGCGACCATTCGTTTGATGTGCAACCCTTCCCTGCAGTGGCTGGCGGCATGCTGGTCAGCAAGCACGGGGCTGGGGCCGTATTGGTGGGCACGCCTGCCCAAAATGCGGATGGGAACGCGGAGGCCGCCACGGTGGTGCCGCCCGGAGCGCTGGTGTATGGCGAAGTGGCGCGTCTGCTCGATCGGGGCTACCAGAAATTCATCAAGAGTTCCCGGTTTGAGCTTCCCGCCTCGGCCAGCCAATTGCAAGCCATTCACCTGTTCAGCGAGGAATTGAAGCAGCTTACCGGCGCCATCAGCCTTTATAACGAGTCGCTGGGAACCACCAGCGATGTGTACGAATATGACCGTTTGAAGGGGCGGGAAGCCACGCAGGCTGAGCCCGCGAGCCCCTGGCAGCCGGCTGGGACCCACTGAGTCGAGCTTATCGGGGAAAAGCTCAGACCATGGATGGCGGCGACTGGGGAGACTGAGGCAAAAGACAAATAGGGGACGACAGGATCAGAAAGCCAGGAGTTTTCAATATCTTCCAGGGCCTCGGGAGCTTCAGAGTCCGCGCCGACCGCTGATCAGGTTGAAGATCAAGACTACGACGGCAACGACCAGCAGAATGTGGATCAGTCCGCCGCCCAAATGAAGGCTGAAGCCGAGCAGCCACAAAACTACAAGAATGACGAAAATTGTCCAGAGCATAGTATCTCCATTGCGCGTTCAAGTACAGAGCGGGCAGCCCGGAAGTTAAGAGTCGTTTCCGGGCGTCCGCAAGTTTTACAATCGACGAGCTAGTTAGCAGCAACAGCCTGAGACTTCGCGTCCCTTACGGCGTCAATGAATGAGTGCGCCGAATCCGGTACGGGTACCTCACCGGTCAGAACGCGGCGCGTGGACATATCACGCCCGTAGATGGCTTCTGTTGAGTCGTCGTCGCGGCGAATGGCAGCGCCGGTCAGTGTGAGCCCGGCAAAAGCGCCTTTGGCGCGCGAGTAGGTCAGAACTTCGGTATTCAGTTTCCAGTCGGTATCGGCCGAGGCATGACGCCCTACCGGTCCGGCTGCCGCTGAGGCATCCGCGCCCAGCTGAAAATTGCTGTTGATCAAGTGCTGCATGCCCCGGTCGTTCTGGATGATCATCACCAGATCAACGCCTTCGAGGCCGATCTGCAATCCCCAGCTTCCGCCGGTGATGGTGAAGAACGCCGGTGCGCTCCAACCGTGCTCGGTGCGGCATGTGGCCACGCCTCGGCCATTTTCCGCGCCAAACACAAAGCCGCCCTTGAGCATGTGAGGCACGACCGCGACGCACTTGGCATGTTCCAACACTTCTTCGGGGATGCCTTTATCGGGCGCCGACATAACTTCGTGCAGCACTGCGCCCGCATGGTCCAGGCGATCGTCTGTCGCTTCGCGATTGGATCCGGCCCAGGCGATGCTCGACAGACTGAGGATTGCCGCCATTGTCATAAGTTTCTTCATTTTGATTTCACCTTTTTTCTACCCATGCGCAGCGTCAATTGCTGTTTGCGCATATGTGGCGCACAAGGTATCTCCTACGATAAAGAAACTGCCTGTGCGAAGTCTGAGCAATAGGGCTCTCAGCGGTATGAATACTGGCCCGATCCGTTCCGCGGCCCAGTAGTTCGCGAGTTCCGCTCACCCGGCGGGGAGCAGGTGCAGGTTCGCGCCTGGGCGCCGCCGCTCACGATCCCCCGCGCATGCAATCCGGAGTTCTTGGCGGTTCCAGGAAGTCGACTGCGAAGGGCAGAAATTCCCCGAAAAAGTGTGCAAAATAGAACAGTTTTCTACTCGAGCTGGTGCGACGCTATGGCAGCATGCGGCTCAAAGTGGATTTCTCGGATTCTCACTGTAGGGCTGGAGTGGTCAATTTTCAGGGACTTGAGGAACACTACTTTCGCCGATGGTTCGCAATTCGCGAATCTTTTCCGCAACTTAGCCTTGAGGAGCTGGAAAGCCGTTCTCAATTAGGACGAAGGGCGGTTCTCCAATCAACCTCCACTCGCCGCAATGCGCAAGTGCGTCCTAGTCTTCCACCCCCGGCGGCGCAGCCCTGTCGCTGCGAACCCCGTGAAGGAAAAAGCGATTGCATCGGTGTGCGCCAATTGGAAAAACGCTGTAGAATGACCCCAATTGCACACCGTGAGTCGTTTCGACCGCAACCCGGAGAGGCCGTTTAGATGGTGGAGCTTACGAAACCCGGATTCAACCCCGCCGAGTTCCTGAGGAGCACAGGCCTGGGGCGGAGAATTGTGCAATTGGCGCCCAAGCAGACCTTTTTTCTACAGGGCGATCTGGCAGACTCTGTCTTCTATCTTCAAAAGGGCCGCGCCAAGGTCACGGTGGTTTCGGCAGCCGGCAAGGAAGCGACTCTTACGCTGGTCCCGGCCGGTGAATTTGTGGGCGAAGGCGCGCTGGCCGCCGTGGCTGGCATGCGTTTGTCCACCGCCACTGCGATCACCGCCTGCACCGCGCTCAAGATCGGGCGGGACGAGATGATCCGCGTGATGCACGAGGAGCATAGCTTCTCCGACCTGTTTTTGAAGTTTCTGTTGCAGCGCAGCATGCGCATTCAGGCCGATCTGGTGGATCAGCTTTTCAACTCCAGTGAAAGGCGCCTGGCGCGGATTCTATTGTTAATGGCGGAGTTCGGCAAGCCGGGAGAGCCGGAACCGTTGATTCCCAAGATTTCGCAGGAAACCCTGGCCGAGATGATCGGCACCACGCGCTCACGGGTCAGCTTCTTCATGAACCGCTTCCGCAAACTCGGCCTGATCGAATACAACGGCCGCATCCGGGTTCACAGGTCGCTGTTGAACGTCATTCTGCACGATCAAATGCCGGGCGACTCCGCCTCGGAGCGGAGTGTCTAAATCATCTCCGCGAAGTAAACCAAAGTTCTTTGCCGCCAGGCAACCTGTCTCCTATTGACCAGCATCGAACGGCTTTTAAGGTCACACTCGCTGCAATTCCGGTATCAATCCCCCGTGGTGAGGTGAGAAATGCCTGAAACCCACACAAGTCTCCTCATTGTCGACGATGAGCCCTCGGTTCGAGCCTCGATGTCCCAGGTGCTCTCCGCGATCGGATATCAGGTTCGATCCGCGGAAGACGGATTCTCCGCTCTGGCTGAGATACGGAAGGAAGTCCCGGACATTCTTCTTTCCGATCTGGTGATGGCGGGCATGTCGGGCCACGAGCTCTTGTCGGTGGTGCGCCGCCGCTTTCCGACCGTCCAGGTGATTGCCATGAGCGGCGCGTTTTCAGGCGACGAAGTGCCTTCCGGAGTGGCCGCAGACGCTTTCTATCAGAAAGGCAGCAGCGTGGGCTCCTTGTTGAAGTTGCTGGCCGGCCTGCCCAGGGCCAAGCGGAGGGTCCCCAGGCGACCGGCGGCAGCCGTGACTCCAATTTGGATCCAGCGCGGGGGGTCGGCCTCCGATGGGGAGACGTGGGTCACGATTGCCTGCCCGGAATGCTTGCGGACCTTTCCCCAGCCGACCGGCAGCTCTATTAATCTGTTACGTCAGGCTGATTGCATCTATTGCCACAGTCTCATTTCCTACGGAATCGTACCGCCGGCTAAGCGTCCCCCCGTTTCGGCCCTGCAACGGGCCCGGGGGGAGGAAAAGCTGCAGGTCGCCAGCCAGCCTCAGTTTTACTATTAGCAAGTTCACATCCCGCTGATGACGCATGGGGTTGCGTTCCGCCGGCTCCCGCCGCGCGAGAATCCGCGGTGGGCATTTCAAGCCAGGACCTTCGTCTAGCCGCTATTTGCACACCTGTGTTCAAATTTGAGCAGAATTGCGGTTGAGTTCCTGCCACACTGAGCCTACTTGCCAGAAAAAGGCGCGAAGCGGGGGTGGGGAATGACCGTTCCAAAAGCAAGCATTCTCGTCGTTGAAGATGAAGCTTCCATTCGAGTGTTGCTGTCGCAGGTTCTGACCGAGGTTGGGTACCAGGTTCGATCCGCTGAAGACGGATTCTCCGCGTTGGCTGAGCTGCGCAGGGATGTCCCCGACATTCTTCTTTCCGACCTCAACATGCCGGGCATGTCCGGCTTTGAACTGCTCTCCGTGGTCCGGCTTCGATTTCCGTCGATGCATACCATCGCCATGAGCGGCGCATTTTCCGGCCGCGAGGTTCCTTCCGGCGTGGCCGCCGATGCCTTCTATCAAAAAGGCGCCAGCGTGGAATATCTGCTGAAGACGTTGGCCGCCGTGCCTCCTGGAGTCCCTTTCCTTCCCGAAGAGCCTTCAACCGGTCTTGAGCCCATCTGGGTTCAGCCCGACTTGCGCCTTGATGGCGAAAGGTCGTATGGAACGATTTCCTGTCCGGAGTGCATGCGGGCTTTTTCCCTGGCTCTGGGCGATTCCAATCGCCTGGTCCACGAAGCGGATTGCATCTATTGCGGTAGTGCGATTCACTACGCAATCATGCAGCCCGTGGAGCGGGTTCCGGTGGAGGTTCTGCAGAGGGCCCGTGGGGAAGAAATGCCGCGGTTTGGCGATCTGTCTCGGTTGGATTCCTGAGAGCCGCCAACTTGCCACGCCAATTGGTCCCCGAATCTACCTCGTGCGATGACTGACCAACGGAGAGAGCGGCGACCATGCATACGATCGCAGAATTGACCTTGCTGTTGCGCGCACAGATTGAATTGCCGGCTAACTTCAGACTGGCCACCGATGAATTTTGCGAGGGGTGGGAGTTTGTCCGGACCGGGGGGGTCGGCCGACTGGAAAGAAAAATTCAGTCGCGCGGATGGCACTTCATCAAGATTGCGGACGGCTTTTTGCGAAGCGGCGTCGGTCCGACTTCGCAGCAAGCCATTGCCAACGCACTCAGGCTGGCTTTGCGGCGGGTGAGCGCGCACTTTAACGCAGTGGAGCTGGAGACGATCGAGATAACCCAGTACCCATGGTTCTTTCTGGCGCGGGTACTTATGTGCCCTTATCGGATTCAGCAGCACGGGGTGGCGCCGGTGACGGATGATGCCCCGCCGTATCCGATTCCTGCGCGATCGAGACGGTTGCGGGTTGGGGCAGCGAATTTATTCCCGATTCTCGGCGGCGCGATACTGGCGCGGAAAAAAATGCCGGTTACAACCCGAAGCTCGGGCTCGAGAATCGCTTGACCTTCGTGCAACCATCGCCCGGGTTATTTCTGTCTCACAGATTCTTTGCTGCAGGTCGAGGGCTGGACTTCAGCCGCGCGCGTTCTCTCTGCAGCTCGCGATAGAGCTCGCTCTTTGACTGCCCCATTTCACGCGCCAGGCGCTTCAGGGCTTCCTTCTCGTCCACGCCCGTTTCGGCCTGCAACCGCGCAATCCGCACGGCAATCTTCTCCGGCGCCGCACCTGCGGAGATGGCGCTGGTCTCGGAAACGGTTTGGGGTAGCGCCTCGACAAGCAAAGTGATCTCGCCCCGAATGCGATTGCGCCCTACCATCTCTTGCTGCACTTCGGCCACCGTGCCGCGCAAAAACTCCTCATGGATTTTGGTCAGCTCGCGCGCCACAACGACGCGCAGGTGCGGGCCCCAAACCGCTTCCAGGTCCTTGAGCGTGCCCATAATCCGATGTGGCGCTTCGTAAAAGATGAGCGTGCGGGCAGCCTCGGAACTGCTGGTCTCGGCAGCCAGCGCTTCCAGCCGGCTCAAGCGGGCGCCGGCTTTCTCTGGCAAGAAGCCGAAGAAGAGGAACTCGCCGGCGGGCAAGCCGGAGGCGACCAAAGCGCTGAGCGCGGCGTTCGCGCCGGGAATGGGAATCACCGTTACACCCGCGGCAATGGCTTGCGCAGCCAGCCAGCCTCCAGGGTCGCTGATGCCCGGCATGCCGGCGTCGGAGACCAGCGCGATGCGGCCGCCGGATTTGAGCGCGTCCACCAATTCAGCGGCACGCTGGCGCTCGTTATGCAAGTGGCAGCTTACGGTAGGGGTCGCGATCTCAAAGTGGTTCAGAAGCTTTTGCGTCTGGCGCGTGTCTTCGCAGGCGATGCGGTCCACGCGTTTGAGCACGTCGAGGGCGCGCAGGGTGATGTCGCCCAGGTTGCCGATAGGCGTGGCCACCAGGTAGAGGCCGGGCGCGAGCGGTGCTTCCGGGTCGGCAGCCATGGGCCTTTAGTGAGGTTCCTCGCGCTCCAGGCGGCGCTGCTCGGCCAGCAGCGACATTGAGCTCATCAGGTTCTGCACGCTGACAATGCCCACCACTCGTCCGCTGTCGGTCACGGGAATCAGCGCCAGGCCGCGCCCGGCTGTGAGCCGGCGAATGGTGGCTCCCAGCGTGTCTTCGGGCCTCGCCACCTGAAAGGCGCGCGACATGACGGATTGCACATAGCCGTTGCCGTCGTTGCGCAGGGCGTCCACGATGCGTTGTCGCGAAATGATGCCGACCAGTTGCAGGCCGCGCACCACCGGGAAGTCCTCCTGCAGGGAGTGGACGCAGCGGACCAGCGCGTCGGCCAGAGTGTCGGAGGGAGAGAGCGTGGCAAAATCGGTGAGCATCACTTCGCGCATCCGCACCGTGTCTACCACGGTCTGGAAAAAGACTCCCTGGTCTTCAATCTGCGCGCCGATCATGATGAAAAATCCGGCCACCACAAGCAAAGGATCATGCAGCAGCCAACCGCCAATCATGGCGCTTAGAGCCAGCACCTGGCCAAGGCCGGCAGCGGCGCGGCCCGTGGGACTGATGCCGTGGCGGCGGGCAAAACTGCCCCGCAGCAGGCGGCCGCAGTCCAGCGGATAGGCGGGCACCAGGTGCAGCAGCGCAAGTCCGATCTGCATCCACACCATGCTGCGCAACAGCCATGCGGAAGTAATGAACGGATGATCGAGGAGTCTTACGTTGCCGCCCGCGCCCAGAAACGTGCCTGCGAGGATCAGTGCCGTGGCGATGTTAGCGAGTGGACCGGCCAGCGCCAGAGCAAACTGTCCGCTGCCCTGGTTGGCGTTTTCCTGGCTTTCGGGATTGGCATAGGCGAACAATCCGCCGATGGGCAGCAGCAGAATGGCGCGCAGTTGCAATCCCATCCAGGCCGCCACCAACAAGCGAGCGGTTTCCCGCACCAGAACTGCCAGAGTGAGCGCCAGGAACAGGCCCAGGCCGCGCATCACGCCGTCGGCTGCGCTAAGCACCAGGCAGACAACTGCCATCAGTGGGAAAAAGGCATGAACGCGCAACTCCACGCCCATCCATCGGCCCAGCGGGATTGACCAGCCACGCATAAGAAGATTGTAGTGGGTCGCGGTCCGGTATGCTGATTTGCGATGCGCATCATTGCCGGCGAGTTTCGTTCCCGCACGTTGCAGTCCCCGCCAGGGTTGGCCACGCGGCCCACCAGCGACCGTTTGCGGGAGACTCTCTTCAACGTGCTGTCGCCGCGCATTATGGGCGCTGCGTTTCTTGATTTGTATGCCGGCTCGGGCGCGGTGGGCATCGAGGCGTTGAGCCGCGGGGCCGCGCAAGCGGAGTTTGTAGAGCGCGCGCCGGAGGCGTTGGCGGTGTTGCGCGCCAACCTGGACCGGCTGGGACTGACCGCGGGATTCCAGATTTACAGCGGCAGCGTGGCGGCCTGGCTGCGGCGGTTCGATCCTGGCGCTGCTCTGGGCCGAAAGGCCGGGCGCGCTCTCGAACGAACACCTGGACACGAGCCGCAGCGGCCGTTGGCGCCGGCCTTTGATGTGGTGTTTCTCGATCCGCCTTACGATGCTGCCCAGGAGTATGCGAGCACGCTGGGATTGCTGGGCGGCGGAGCGGCTCACATCATGTCGCCCGGCGCGGTGGTGATCGCGGAACATGGGCGACAGGGGAGCCGAAAAAACTATTTGGAAGACCGATATGGCGGCCTTGAACGCACGCGCCTGCTGGAGCAGGGGGATGCAGCATTGAGTTTCTATTCGGCTGGCTCCGCTGCTGCCGAGCAATAGTATGTCGACGCGGCTCACGCGGTTCCGGTATACAGGCTGAGTGCGGACGGGTTGGATTGGCGCAAGTGCCAGGCGAGGGCGAAAGAAATGAAGATCACAGAGAAGCTAGGGCTGGCCGTAGCTTTGCTTTGCGCGGCTGGACTGCACGCACAGACGGCTCAACCATGGGAGATTGGCCCGTTTACGCGGCCGGCAAACGGGAACCCGGTGATTGCGCCACGACCGGAGTCGGTCTTTACCGATCCCATTCTCAAAGCGCCCGCGCATTGGGAGGCGCTGCACACCTTCAACCCCGCGGCTATCGTGCGCGACGGTAAGATTTGCGTGCTTTACCGCGCTGAAGACAACTCCGGATCGATGGAGATAGGCGGCCACACCTCGCGGCTGGGCCTGGCCGAGAGCAAAGACGGCATTCACTTCAAGCGCCGCGCGGACCCGGTCTTCTACCCTGCTGACGACGCGCAGCAGTCGCGCGAATGGCCGGGCGGCGTCGAGGACCCGCGCATCGTTGAGGCCGAAGACGGCACCTATGTGCTGACCTACACGCAGTGGAACCGCAAGACGTATTCGGTGGGCATTGCCACCTCGCCCGATCTGATGCACTGGACCAAGCAGGGGCCGGCTTTTTTGGTGGCGTTGGGCGGCAAGTATGCGCAGCTCCAGTACAAATCGGCGGGGATCGTGACCGTACTCGATAAGAAGAAACACCGTCTGATTGCAGCCAGAATCAATGGACGCTATTGGATGTACTGGGGCGAAGGCACCATCCGCCTTGCCACCTCGGTCGACCTGATCCATTGGATCCCGGTAGAAGATCAGCATGGCGCGCCAGTCGCGCTGCTGCGCCCGCGTCCCGGACGCTTCGACAGCACCTTTCCTGAAACCGGGCCGCCGCCGGTTTTGACCAAGGCAGGCATCGTGGTTCTCTACAACGGCAAAAACGCGGCCGGAGACACCAGCAGCGGCTCAGGCGATCCCGATCTGGGGCCCGATGCCTACGCCGCGGGCGAAGCACTTTTCGATGCCCACAATCCTGCGTTTCTGATCGGCCAGACGGGCCATCCGGTTCTCAAGCCGGAGCAGCCTTATGAGAAGACCGGCCAATATGTAGCGGGAACCACCTTTGCCGAGGGGTTAGTGTACCTCCACCATCGATGGTTCCTCTATTACGGCTGCGCCGACTCGCTGGTCGCGGTGGTTGAGTCGCCGAAAAAGTAGGCGTGCGCAGGCGAGACAGTCACGTTCGCAGGGAAGCGCCTGCTCAATTCGCATCCCGGTTGACGATGGCAATCCGGAAGGGCGGAGTGGTCTTTTCGTAAGGCTCAATCTGGTAGGTCTGCTCGGTTTTCGAGGCGTCATAATCCCGCCATAGCCAGATCATCTCTTCAGGGAACTGCGATTCTCCGTGCGCCGGGTTGTGGCTGCCCTCGCCGAAACTGAAACGAAAGTCGTAGTCCTGGAGTTTGAGCGCGTTGGCCACGCGGACATTGGCCAGCGGCCAGCTCCCATATCGATCCCACTCCATATCGTTGGAGCCATCCTGAAGCCAGACGCGGATGTTGCGGTGCGGCTCGCGTAGAATTTTGTCCGGATAATCCTGGCCGCCGTCCGGAACCCCGGGCGTCTCCTTCCACTGAATGCTGGTGAAGCTGCCGACCCATGTGATCACGCGGCTGAACAAATCCGGCATCTGCCAGGCGGCGTTGAAAGCGCAGATTCCGCCCGAGGAGAGGCCGGTAATGGCGCGGCTGTAGGCGTCTGTGCGCAGTTTGTATTTGGCTGTGACTTCGGGCAGAAGTTCCTCGCGCAGAAAATGGTCGTATCGCGCGCTCACCGTGTCATAGAGCGTGCTGCGCATGGAGTCGTCCATGGAACGATGCCATTTGTCCGAATAGGCCTTGACGAATTCGTAGGTGAGGTTGCCCGGCGGCCCAGCAATCTTGCCGGGGTCGACGAAGACGCAGATCATGAAGGGAATTTTCTTGAGTGAGATCAGGTTGTCAATCACGTTAAGGGGTTGGCTGTCATGCTCCCGATGGATGTATCCGCCGCCATCCTGAAAAACCATCAGGGCGGCGGGCACTTTAGCATCGTAGCCATCGGGGACGTAGATCCAGTAGTCGGCGGTCATGCCATCGTAGATTTTGCTGGTGATGGTCAGCTTGGGCGAGAGCGTTCCCTGCTTCACGCCCGCCATGGCATAGGAGAGTTCGGTAAAGGCCGGAACATCCAGGCTGCCGCCGAAATCCTTGCCATCAATCTGATAGCGATAGCTGTGCACGACGCCCAGCCGATCGATGTGCGCGGCGGCGTACCACAGGTCGTTCGATGGAAAGGGCTGCATGGCCGGACCGGCCAGATCGTCAATGCGCAGAGTGGGTCGCGAAGAGGCGCGGATAGCAAAAAAGAAATCATGCAGGTGGCCCGACCAGGCTGTGCCGGCCTCGAGATCCTTTTGAGAAAAGGTAGCCTCAATCGCCGTCCTGAGATCGGGGCTATTTCCATTCGCCAACTGGACGAGCTCGGTTGCGGAGCGAGGCCCGGCGGCGGGCGGGGCAGGCGTCTGGGCTGCGGGCGGCACCGGAGTCTGGGCGGTGCAGACCGATCGGCCTAAGCAAGCGGCAGAGGAAAGCAAAAGAATCGCAGCGCATTGCGATGTTTTCATCACAGGTCTCCTGAAGGGGCTGGAGTTTCTTTGGCTGCAATCATTGTAGAGGAAGGCTTCAGGAGCAGCGCCGCGACCAGCGCGCCGCAGGCCAGGCAAACGGCCATGGACGCGAGGCCAGCCACATAGCTGTGCGTGGTCTGGCGCAGCCAACCCATGGCCACAGGTCCAAAAAAGCCGCCCAGATTGCCGATCGAGTTGATGACCGCGATGTGGGCGGCGACCATGGGTCCGGCCAGGCGCACGGTGGAGGCGCTCCAGAAGACCGGCATCGCGGCCAGAATGCCGCAGGCAGCCACGGCGAAGCCAGCGATGGCTATCATGGCGCTGGGTGCGAAAGCGGCGAGGAGAAAACCTGCGGCTGCGGCAAGATAGGCGGCCGTGAGATGGAAGCGGCGTTCGCGATGGCGGTCCGAGCTGCGGCTCCACAGGATCATGACGAAGATGGCGGCAAGATAAGGCAGAGCGGCCGCCCAGCCCAGGCTTTCCGGGCGCATGCCATGGGACTTGAGAACCAGGGGAATCCAGAACCCGAGGCCGTAGAGTCCCAGCGCAAAACAGAAATAAGCCAGGCTCCAAAGATAGACAGAAGGCTGCGCGGTGAGAGCCTGCAGGAGCGAGTGCGGTGTATTGGAATGCTTGCCGGCGCTCGGATCGAGGTCGATTTGGAGCGTCTGCTTCTCTTTGGCGGTTAGCCAATTCACGTGCTCAGGCCGATCAGGCAAAAGGAACAGGACCAGCACGCCGAGAAGAACCGCGGGCGCGCCTTCGAGGATGAAGAGCCACTGCCAGCCGTGCAGTCCTGCGGAATGGACGTGGAGCAGAATCGCGTTGGAGACCGGCGCGCCGATGAGATTCGACAGCGGAATGGCGGTGACGAACCAGGCCATGATGCTGGAGCGGACGGAGGGCGGCAGCCAGAAGGTCAGGTAGAGGATGACGCCGGGGTAAAAGCCGGCCTCCGCCGAGCCCAGCAGAAAGCGCAGCAGAATATACATGGCCGGCCCGGGAACGAAAGCGGTGGCCATGGAGAGCAATCCCCACGCAACCATCAGCATCATGATCCATCGGCGCGCGCCCACTCGCAACAGCATCAGATTGCCCGGAACCTCGAAGAGAAAGTAGCCCAGAAAGAACATGCCCGCGGCCAAGCCGAAAAGATTGTCGCCGATGTTGAGATCGCGATTCATGGTCAGGGCAGCGAAGCTGATGTTGACCCGGTCAAGGAAGGCGACCAGGTACAGCAGGATCAGGAGCGGGACCAGCCGGCGCGAAATTTTCAGGTAGAGCGGATTCATGCGCTTTCACGGGACACGGTATCGCAGGATCGAAGACACACGGAGTATGGCAGGCGCGCATTGTTTCCGCAATTTGGATTCAA
>PMOF01000292.1 GCA_003162495.1 Acidobacteriaceae bacterium | reverse complement strand
ACTGCGGCCATTTACACCGCCCGCGCTGGGTTGAAACCGCTGGTTCTGGAAGGGCACGAGCCTGGAGGACAACTGTCGATTACCACGATGGTGGAGAACTTTCCAGGCTGGCCGGATGGCATTCAGGGGCCTGAATTGATCGAGAACATGAAGAAGCAGGCGGAGCGGTTTGGAGCCACGTTGCAATTGGCACACTTGAGCGCCGTGGACTTGAAAGCGAATCCGATCAAGCTGCTGACGTCCGCGGGCGAGATTTTCGCGCGGACGCTGATTGTGGCCTCGGGCGCGAGCGCGCGCTGGCTGGGGCTGCCTAGCGAACAGGCGCTGATTGGACACGGGGTTTCGAGCTGCGCCACATGCGACGGATTTTTCTTCCGCGGCAAGGAGATTGCGGTGGTGGGCGGAGGCGATTCGGCGATGGAAGAAGCGCTGTTTCTCACCCGGTTTGCCAGCAAGGTGACGCTGCTGCATAGGCGCGATAGCTTCAGGGCGTCCAAGATCATGCTGGAGCGGGCAATTGCTCACGAGAACATTGAACTGCGCACCAACACGGTGGTGGAGGAAGTGCTGGGCGTGGAAGAGAAGGACGTGCGCGGGCTGCGCCTGCGCGACGTGAGCAACGGTCGAGAGAGCGAAATGGCGGTGAGCGCGATGTTTCTTGGTATCGGGCACGAGCCGAACGCGAAGATGTTTGCCGGGCAGATCGATCTGGACGAGGATGGGTACGTCAAGACCACCGGGAACGTGCTGACGACGCGCAACGGAGTGGTGGTGCCGGGGGTGTTTGCGTGCGGGGACGTGCAGGACCGCCGCTACCGGCAGGCGATTACGGCGGCGGGCTCAGGGTGCATGGCGGCTCTGGAGGCGGAAAAGTTTCTGGAAGCGCGCGGCCACTGACCACCTGCGGTGGGGTAGACGCTCGCCACCTGCGGTGGGGCAGNNCACCTGCGGTGGGGCAGACGCTCGCTAAGCGCTCGCAGGAGTTTCTTGAAAACTATGGCGGCACTTGCTGAAAATCTGGAACGGCTGGAAAAGGCGATTGCCGCGGCGTGCAAGCAGGCTGGGCGCGCGCGCAGCGAGATTGAGTTGATGGCAGTCTCGAAGACTTATCCGGCGGCCACGGTGCTGGAGGCGGCCGGCCTTGGACTGAAACTGTTTGGCGAAAGCCGGGTGCAGGAGTTTGCGGCCAAGGCGGAGGCCCTGGCCGGACTGCGTGCCATGGGAAGTAATGCGGCTGCCGATGAGCCGATAGTTGTGCACCTGATCGGCCATCTGCAATCGAACAAAGCAAACCGGGCCGTGGAGTTGTTTGACGCAGTGGATTCTGTCGATTCGTTGCGGCTGGCGGAGCGGCTGAACGAGGCGGTGGGAAAACTGGGCAAGCGGCTGCCGGTTTTGATTGAGGTGAAGCTCAGCACGGAGGAGTCCAAGGCAGGGTTGGATCCTGAGTCGCCCGAGGCAGGCGAGCTATTGGAGCGGCTGCCAGGACTGGAACATTTGCAAACTCGGGGGCTGATGACGATTGCGCCGTGGGGCGTGGCGGAGGAAGTGACGCGGGGGTGCTTTCGCAGCTTGCGGACGTGGCGGGATCGGTGGGCGGCGGCGCATCCGAAATTAGAGCTGGATGTGCTTTCGATGGGGATGAGCGGGGATTTTGCGCTGGCCATTCAGGAGGGCGCGACGCGGATCAGGGTGGGGACGGCGCTGTTTGGCAAGCGCCAACCGTGGACCGGCGCGGAATGATTCGAGCGGCGGCGGGGGGAGTCACGCTGGCGGTGAGGGCGCAGCCGGGGGCGAAGAAGACAGGAGTTATCGGGACTTATGGCGAGGGGGCGGCGGCGCAACTGAAGATTGGGGTGCAGGCGCCGGCAATTGAGGGACGAGCTAACTCCGCGCTGGTGAGTTATCTGGCAGAGTTGTTTGGCTTGCCGAAGAATTGCGTCGAGTTAATAAGTGGGGAGTTATCGAGGAGTAAAGTGTTTCTGCTAAGAGGAGTTACGCTGGATCAGGTTGAGACTTTGCTGGCTGAGTGGACATAGGCGATAGATCGTCGGCGATAAGCTGGACCTCGTGGGCGGTGTTCGCCTGAGATCAAAAGCCGATCAGGCTTTTCGTCGAATCAAGAAATTCTTGCCATGATTCCAAACGGGCTGCCAGCCTCAGGGTGGTTTTAATCTTTTTGGGTTGACATTCGATTCGGGCCTTGCCTAGAATTCGGGCCGAATCACAAGCGGAGGCGATATGAGACGTTGCTGGCAGGGCTTTATTCTCGCGGCGATCACTGTCCAGGGATCACTGGCGCACGGCGGTGAAACAGCGCAGGCCAAGATTCGGCGCGCATTGTCGGCTGCACCCCCTGAGATCGCCAAGGCCGCCAAGGTCATGGATATGGACGCTCAAGGCAAAATGACCGTCTTGCGCGAAGGAACCAATGGTTTCACGTGTTTTCCAGGCACACCAGGCGTGATTGGCGATGTGGCAATGTGCGCCGATCCTCCCGCCATGCAGTGGCTAAGCGACGCCATGTCTCACAAACCTCAGCCCACCAATACTCAGCCGGGAGTTATCTATATGCTGGCCGGCGGCACGGACTGGAGCGCGACCGACCCCAACGCGACTTCGGGGACTCCGATCAAAGAGCCGCCCCACTGGATGATCATGTGGCCCTTCGATTCCAAAACAAGCGGGCTGCCGACGACAGCCAAGCAGACGGGAACCTGGATCATGTACGCCGGAACGCCCTGGGCTCATTTGATGATCAACCAGCATCCCTGAGCAATCACCGTCACGAGCTTCAACAAGCTGCTGGAAATAACCGCCGCCGGGATCCGGTCGCCACTTTGCATCGAGGTTGATGGGAATAAGCGACTTGAGAAGAGCGCGCCTGGCCTGCCTTGCTATGCATGCGCTCTCGGTCTGAATCCTTCGTAAGCCAGATAGACTCCGATCAGGAACGAAGGAGTCATGCAAAGGTAGAAACACAGGGGGTGCCGCCACCAGCTCAGGATCATCTCCGATTCCGCGGCGGCCGGAAGAAAAAGGAACATCAGCCCTTTGATGAGCGCTAGCCAGCCGACGATGGTCACCACCACCGGCAGCGCGCCGCCCTTCCAGATATTGTGCGCCAGAATCACCGCCAACCCGCCGGCCACCGCCATGATGCCTGTCAACAGCACAATCGCCGGGTTATTGAAGAGGGCAGTGACTGAGTCCAAGGTGGCTTGCTTGTGAATGACCAGGGATAGAATGACGACGATCCAGTACAGGCCAATGAGCCTGCTCAAGTAGATGGTGCGTGCCGACATAATGTCCTCCGTGTGAGCATGCAATTTGTCTCCCGGGAACGGTTGAGCCATCGAGAAAGGAGCTCCCTCCCGCATGGCTCGCGGAGACATTGATATACCCCAGAGCGATGGAAACCCCTATTTCTATTTCTGATTTTCCGGCGACAAAATTATACGCCGGTTGACACTGCGGCGATCTTCGCTCAGCACGAAAGTAAATTTGTGATTTAGCGGCTGTGGGGCTCGAAGGCGGCGGCGAGGGCTTCCTGGGGCTCGGGGCGAACGCGGAAATCGGCGTGGGCCTCGGCGAAGGCTATTCGCCCTTCGCGACTTATGACATAAGTGGCAGGTAGAGGTAAGCGCCAGCTTGGCTCTCCGTTGACGAACGGAATGTTGACCAGGATGGAGAGATAGTAGGCGCGGTGATACTCGGGGACGGTGTAGACGAGGCCGAATTTTTCGGCGACCGCGCAGCCGGGGTCAGAGAGCACGGGAAAAGGCAAGCCGTGCTGGCCGGCCATGAAGTCGCTCTGGCGCTCGATCTGGGGGCCAATCGCAACCATCAGGGCTTCCCGCTCGCGCAGCGTGCCGTAGAGGTCGCGCCAGGCTTCGAGTTCGGTGACGCAATAAGAACACCAGCGGCCGCGAAAGAATTTGACGACCAGCGGGCCGAGAGTGAGCAGATCGGCGCTGCGGACAAGGCGGCCGGCAGCGTCCTTGAGGGCGAACTCGGGAGCGAGGGCGCCGACGGGGAGGATTTTCTCTTCGATGCCGGAAGCGAAGAGCTCCTCGACGGCGCGCTCGCCGACTGCAAGGCGCTCCGCCTGCACCAGGTGGCGGGTGTTGGCGGTGATCTCGTCGAGTTGGTCCTGGAGGCTGGTAGT
>PMOF01000073.1 GCA_003162495.1 Acidobacteriaceae bacterium | reverse complement strand
CCAGTTGGCAAGGGCGTGGTCGGTCAGGTCGCTCTCACCCGCCAGCCCATCCTCCTCAACGACGTCTCCGCCTCGGAACATTACATCGCCGCCAATCCCGATGTCCGCTCCGAGCTGTCCCTTCCGCTCATCGCCAAGAATCGCCTCATCGGCGTGATGGATATCGAAAGCGAACAGGCCAATTACTTCAGCCCCGAGCATCTCCGCCTGCTCACGCTCACCGCTTCGCGCATTGCGCAGGCCATTGAGAACGCCCGCCTCTACACGCGCATCTCGCGCCAGGCGCAAACTCTTGAGGTGCTCAACGAAATTGCGGTCGAGCTCACCTCGATTCTCGATCTCGGCCCGCTGCTCGAGCGCGTCGGCCAACTGCTCCGCCGCCTCATTGACTACCAGATGTTCACGGTCATGCTTCTTGACGACAAGGGCGAATTCCTCATCACCCGCTACGCATGGCGCTTCGGCCACGCCCATGCACCGTTGCGCCGCATTGCCGTCAACAGCGGGCTGGTCGGAGCGGCGGTCCGCGAGTGGCGCCCAGTCAATGTCCGCGATGTCCGCAAAGACTCGCGCTACCTTGAAATGAATCCGGAAACCCGCTCCGAGCTCATCGTGCCCCTTTTTTACAAAGGCCGCATCCTCGGCGTGCTCGATCTCGAACACACCCGCGTCGGCTTCTTCAATGAAGAGCACGAGCGCATGCTCACCACCCTCGCCGGACAGGTCGCCATCGCCATTGAGAACGCGCGCCTCTACCAGGCCCTTCGCCGCCAGGAAGCGCAACTCGAGCGTGATCTGGCCATGGCTCGCGAGGTGCAACTGCGACTCCTGCCCGCCGACGCGCCCGATTATCCCCACGCCGACATGGCGGTCCGTTTTCTTCCGGCCCGCACCATCGGCGGCGACCTCTACGACTTCGTCGACTACGGCCCCGGCCGCACCGCCATCGTCCTCGGCGATGTCAGCGGCAAAGCCGCCCCCGCCGCGCTCTTCGCGGCTCTGGTCAGCGGCATCATGCGCTCTGAAGCACAAAAGCAACTCGACCCGGCGGAGATGCTCGCCCGCCTCAACGACTCCCTGCAACAGCGCAAACTCGAGTCGCAATACGTCACCATGCTCTTCGCCGTCTGGGACGACGATAGCCAGACCCTCAAGGTGGCCAACTCCGGCGCCGTGCAGCCCACTTTTTGTCGCGCAGGCCAGTCAACCACCGTCCGCGCCCAAGGCTTCCCGCTGGGCATGTTTCCCAACGTCACCTACGACGAATTCACCGTCGATGCCCAATCGGGCGATGCCATCGTCTTCGTCTCCGACGGCATTCTCGACGCCGATAATGCCCAGGGCGAATCATACGGCGAGCAAAGGCTGTCCATGCTTCTCTGCGCCCAACGCGGCCGATCTGCTGCTGAAATCGCCGACGCCCTGCTGGCCGACGTCTCCCAATTCCAGGGCGGCCACGACCGCTTTGACGACGAAACCATCATCGTCCTCCGCGTGCGATAAGCCGGGCGCTCCGATTGAAAGGCGTGCACTACGAAATTCCAAAATGCGCTTGCACAATGGCCGCACCCATCGCCAGCAGCAAAGCTATTGGCATCACCACCACACCAACTTTCAAGAATCGCCAGAAGCCGACATCCAGCTTTTCTCTGCGCAACGCGAGCAGCCACAGAATCGTAGCCAGCGATCCTGTAATCGAGAGATTGGGCCCCAGGTCCACGCCGATCAACACCCCTTGGGCGATCAACCCTCTAAGATGCGCGGCCTCCAGCGTGCCGCCCGCGATCAAGCCCAGCGGAAGATTGTTGACCAGATTATTCGCAACGCCCACCGCGAAGCTGGTCACCAGCGCGCCCATTGCCGGCGTCAGCCTCTGCGCCGCTGCAAGCCATGCCTGCGTCACCTTGAGCGCGCCTATGCTCTCCATCGCGTCCACCAGGATGAACAGGCCCGCCACCAGCCCAATCGTTCCCCAACTGATCTCGCGCGCCAGCCGCAACGGATTGCTTTTTGCCCGGATCGAAACCGCGGCGGTAATGGCCAGCGCGGCCATGCATGTCGGCGGGCCTAGATTCATGCCGAAGGCCGACGCCGTCAGCAGGACTACGACCATGCCTGCCAGCCCGCCCAGCACCAGCTTTCCATCCGCAGTCAAGCCTTTTGGTTCGACCTCGAGTTGGATGGATTCAGTGAGTTCTTTCCGGAACACCCACCGCATGGCCGCATAGGTAGCCGAAATGGAAACCACCGACGGAGCGCCGAAAGCAAGCAGCCAGTGACCCAGCGCAGGCATGTTGTGGTGAAACACAACCAGGTTCGCGGGGTTTGAGATCGGCAGCACAAACGACGCCGCATTGGCGATCATCGCGCACGCGAATAGATAGGGCAGCGGCTCAACCTTTGCCTTGCGAACCGCCGCCAGGATCGCCGGCGTCAGCACCACCGCGGTCGCATCGTTGGACATGAAGATGGTGACCACCGTGCCCGCTGCATAGACCAGCGTAAACAGACGCGAACACGATCCCTTCGCGCTGCGCAGCGCCGCCGACGAAAGCCACTCAAAGACGCCATGCACCCGCGCCAGCTCCGACAAAAGCATCATCCCGATCAGGAACAGGTAGACGTCCGTTCCCTCCGCAATCGCCTGTCCCGCAAGTTGCAGCGGCACCAGTCGCAGAGCGATCAGCAATGCCGCTCCGCCGCCCACCCAGTACACTTCGCGGATTCCGCGCGGCCGCACCAGCATCAGCGCGATGCTTGCAGCAACAATAACCGGCAACAGAATCTGCTTCGCTTCGGGAGACATCGTCAATCGTGTTCTTCCGCTCTCTCGTGGCGGCTGCCCAAAGTTTCAGCTGCGCCCAACCAAAGCCTCGCGCAAGCAAGTGCGCTAATCTCCGCAAGCGCCGGCAACAAGACTCGAAAGCTATCGTACCGGAGTAGGTTGCCGCCCAACCAAGCGCGAAGTGCCGCCTGACAACCGCTCCCATGGCCTTACGGCGTTCCTGACCCGTGATTCGACAGCCTGGGTGTCAGTTTGCGCACCACGAACTCCTGAAAGAGATTCTGGACTGCGCCGGCGGCCGTGCCAATGAGCGCATTATCAAACGTCAGCCCCACTCCATCGCGGGCGCTCGCCGGATAGTAGAGATTCGAGATTCCTCCTGCCGCAAGCCCGCCCAGAATGCCGGAATAGTTTGCCTGCCAGCGCCCATTGTCGCCCTTGCAAATGACCGCATTGGCAATCGCATACAGCACCCGCGATCGCGTGGTCCCGGTCCCTTTATAGAAGTAGCGCGGGTCCTGTTTCAACAGCGATGGCAGAACCGCACCGCCGATCATCGTGCCGAAGAAGCCGTCGGCATAAGCGGCTCCAAAGCGCTTCCCGTAGCCCTGCGCGCCTTGTCCGTATCCGCTGAACGTGTTGTCGGCCTGTTCAATTCCCGCAAACACGCCAGCCGCGGCAAAGGAAATCGGATCGATCGAGGTCTTCCACGCCAGGCTATATTTTTGCCGTGTACTCAATGGCTCCGCGTTGGGAACGTAAGTCACAAAGAAATTGGGAATCATGCCCAACACGCGCTGTGTTTCTTCAACCCTCAATTGCTCTTGCGCAATCTCCACTTGCGATGCGTTCACCTGCACTTCGCTGGCGGCGCTGTGGACAGGCAGCACAATCGCTTTCGCTTCGTAGCTCTCACCGCTGTGCAGGATGCCGGAGACGGTCTGGCTCGCAAATCCCTTCGAGGAGACGGTGAGTCGAAAAGCTCCAGGAGCAACCTCTCCGAAAAGGAAATGGCCATTGCTGTCCGACATTGCCGTTCTCTTTGTAGGCGCGCCCGCGTTCGGCATCGAGGCCGCTTCGCTGCCGCTAAAGATTCGTTCCAGCGTGATCTCGGCCCCCTCGTAAACCGCTCCGTCCCGGTCCTCCACTACCCCGCCAATGCTGCCTGACGCTAACCCTTTGGGAACCTGCTGCGACCACGCGGGATGCGCGAGCCCGATGCACGCCATCAAAATCAACGCTCGTCCAGTTTCCAAGACTCGACGGCGCGGCTTAATCGATTCGCTTTTCAGATTCATTTCTCGTTCGATGGTTCCGACCTCGGTTGGCAGCCCGCCCTGGAAAGCATACCCGGAGAAAATGAGCCTTGCTGGGTTAGACGGACGCCGCGGCATGAAGATTAAGATGCCGATAACAGGGCCGAAATCATGGCTCAAATCCACCAACAATGTGCGCGATTTGGCACAAAGCTCTTTTGAACCGCCAGTTTTTCGATTTAGCGATCCTCTCGTCCCTGTTCCCTGTTCCCTGCCCTCTGTTCCCCGCGCTTCGATAAACTGATTGAGACCGCCTTNNCGCCTCCCCGGCGACAAATCCATCAGCCATCGCTACGCCATGCTTGCCGCGTTCGCTGAAGGCACCTCACGCTTCACCAACTTTTCCACCGGCGCTGACTGTGCCTCCACTCTCGCCTGCATGGGAGCACTCGGCGCCACGATCGTAAAAACAAATGACAATGCAGTCGAGATCACTGGCGTCGCCGGCCGCGTCATCCCCTCCAACATCCCGCTTGACTGCGGCAACTCCGGCTCTACCATGCGCATGATCTCCGGCCTGCTCGCCCCGCAGCCAGGCAGATTCACTCTCGTCGGCGACGCCTCGCTCTCCCGCCGCCCGATGGACCGCGTCCGCAAGCCCCTCGAATCCATGGGCGCTCGACTCACCCTCACCGACGGCCACGCCCCTCTGACTATTCACGGCGCCACGCTCCGGCCGATCGACTACACGACCCCCATCCCCAGCGCCCAGGTAAAGGCCTGCATCCTCCTTGCCGGTCTCCAAACCGAGGGAACCACGATTGTCCGAGAATCCGTCCGCACCCGCGACCACAGCGAACTGGCCCTCCGCGCCTTCGGAGCCACGCTCACTCGCAGCCTCGATGCGGTCTCCATCTCCGGTCCGCAATCTCTTCGAGCGATCGACTCATCGATCCCCGGCGACATCTCTTCCGCCGCTTTTTTTCTCTGCGCCGCGGCTCTCTTCCCCGGCTCCGCACTGGTGCTTGATTCCGTCGGGCTCAATCCCACGCGAGCCACGCTGCTTGATGTGCTCACTGCCCTGGGCGCTCACATCAGTGTCCTCAATCTCGAAGAAAAAAATGCCGAACTGGTCGGCGCAATCCAGGTTTCCTCACCGCCTCAGGGCCTCGGATCGACCGTTGTCAGCGGCGCACTCGCCGCCCAGCTCATTGACGAGCTCCCCGTCCTCGCAGCCATCGCGCCCTACACCAGCGGCGGCATTCGCATTCGCGACGCCAAAGAACTTCGCATCAAAGAGTCCGACCGAATCGCCCTGGTCGCGAAAAACCTTCGCGCCATGGGCGCAGAAGTCGAAGAATTCGAAGACGGCCTCGACATCCCCGGCGGCCAGACACTTCATGGCGCAACCATCGACTCCGGAGGCGACCACCGTATCGCCATGGCCTTCAGCGTGGCGGCCCTCCGCGCCGTGGGCGAGACCCTGATCCAGGGCTCCGAATCCGCCGCCATCAGCTTCCCTGAGTTTTTCGATCTCCTCGACCTGGTCGCCGAGCGGTAACACTCGCTTGGCTCCCGCATCGGAGTCCTTCAAAAAAAACCAGCCTGCTTCAATCGAAGCAGGCTGGGCCGATTCTGGCGTTGATTGAAACTGGCCTATTGGCTCGGTGGCGGCGTGGCCATCGGAGGAACCGTCGAAGGCTCGTTGCCTGGCTGCGCCTTTTCAATTCCGGACACCACTGGCGCCGTATTCACAACCCCCGTCGCCGCATCGTTCAGGTTGATGCCATAATGCTGCATGGTGGTGGCCAGGATCTGGTAAAGACTGGCCCGATCCTTGGCATAGGCGGCATTGGCGGTGATCAGGTTGTTCTCTGACGTGGCCAGGCTGCGATCTTGCAGCAAGACGTTGGCCGTGGTGGAAGCGCCCAGATGCAGCTTCTTGTTTTCCGCGTCCACGCTCTGCTGCGCGAAGTCTCTGGCCGCGATGGAGGCAAGAACCTGCGCGCGGTCGGTAGTCAAAGCAAACTGCGCGTTCACCACCTGCATCCTGATCTGCGTGTAGAGCTGCTCCAGATGCAACTCGGCCTGGCGATACTCCATCAGCGACCGCGCCTGCTGCGCTTGCGCCGTCCGGTTGCGGATGGGAATGTTCACGCTGAAGCCAACTCCCTTGTTGGGAGAACTGCTGTTTCCCAGATTGCTCAGCACAGTCCCATATCCGATGTTCGGAACTGTTCCCGGAGGGCAAGGACCGCCGCCCGTGAGGAAGTCCTCGCAGCTTGGGCTTTGTGCGCCGCCGGCAGCGCTGGCGCCATAGAACGCATATCCATCCAGAATCGGCAGCAGCGCATTGCGCGCGCCCTTCAGCGTGATCTCATCGTTCTTCAGCGCCAGCACGGCTTGCTCCAGCACCGGACTGTGTTGAAAGGCGTCTTGCACCAAAGCCTCAACCGGTTCCTTTTCCTCCGGAAGCTCTTCGAGCGTCACGCGGTCGGTGGGAATCACGGGGGCAGTCGATAGCGCCGCATCGTTCAGGTTGCGCGCTATCGCCTGCTTGATGATCTGTTGTTGATAGTTCAGGGCAAGCTGTGAGGTGATCAGGGCCTGCTTGTCGCTGGCCACCGACGACTCGTCGCTCACCACCTGCAGCGGAGCCACCGTGCCGATCTCCAACTGCTTACGGTCATCCCCTAAGAGCTTGCTGGTTTGATCAAGCTGGCGCTGCTTGGCCTGCACATCCTCATAGGACTGCACCAGCCCCCAGTAGATCGATTCCACCTGGTTTACGGTGAAAAGTATCTGTTCGCGGAAGGAAGAATCTGCGATGCGCCGGTCGTTCAGAGCCTGGTACATGAAGCGCTTGTTCACCCAGATTCCCGCTCCCTGCAACAGGTGCTGCGTTACAGTGGCTGTGAAGTTGGAGCTGAGCTGCGGGCTGTAGTCGTTAAAAAAGTTGTTCGTTGTAATCCGGCTGTTGTTAAAGCCCACCGTCAACGCCGTGCCGGTTACAAAACCCTGGTTGAAGTTGAAATTGTATTGGTCCGTATTTGTAAATGCGCGCGGAGAGAAAATGCTCGTCTGCGGCGACTCGGCTCTCTGCAACTCGATCGCACTTGTTAAATTGGGGTCGAGGTTCTCCGGTAGCGGACCGGCGCCTGC
>PMOF01000067.1 GCA_003162495.1 Acidobacteriaceae bacterium | reverse complement strand
ATCGCCATCGAGCAGGATAGGGTTGTGCTGACGCCGGTCAGCGAAGTGAAGTATGAACCCCGGATCGTAGAAGACCCCATCACGGGACTTCCGGTTCTTTCGCTTGGTCCCGACGCACCGGTACTCACAAGTGAAATGGTCCGTGCCCTGCTAGTCGATTTCCCATGAGATACCTCCTTGATGTGAATGCACTGATAGCTTTAGGACTGGAATTTCATGCGCTTCATGTCCGCGTAGCGCGTTGGTTCCGATCCGAAGTTCAAAGCTCATATTTCACGTGCCCAATCACGGAATTGGGGTTTGTTAGAGTGATTGCGCAGGTGCCGGCGTATCGCACCGGCGTGCAAGACGCAAGAAAGCTGCTTTTGCGCCTCAAAGAAAATCAATCAAGGCCAATCGAATTCGTGGCCGACAGCAAAGACATCGCATCGCTTCCCGCTTGGGTGACGACTCCGGCTCTCACCACCGACGGCTATCTTGTGCAACTCGCGAAATCGCATGGCGGTATACTCGCCACGCTTGATCGCGGCATCCCCGGTTCCTTCTTGATCCCCTAGCCAGTCCCGCCTATGAGAAACTAGAAGAGCGAATGCTCTTCGGCGCAACTGGGTGCCCCAGAGACTGCCCTGAGCTGAGTCGAAGGGTCTCGCTTTTGAGACCTGGGAAAGCAACTCCCGCGCTCCAACCCGACCCAACCCCAGCCCCATCCGGCCGGCGCAGCCGATACCCCGCTGCGGCCCGCATATACGAATAGGAACCAGACCCACCATGCTCAGTGTCTCCAACGTCACCATGCGCTACGGCTCCAAGCTCCTCTTTGAAGACGTCAGCGTCAGCTTCGTCCCCGGCCGCCGCTACGGTCTGACCGGCCCCAACGGCTCCGGCAAGTCCACGTTTATGAAAATCCTCACCGGCGAGCTCGACGCGCAAAAAGGCACCGTCGTCCGCCCCCGCAAATTCGGCGTGCTGCGCCAGGACCAGTTCGCCTTTGACGCCTATCGCGTCATCGACACCGTCATCATGGGCAACAAGCCTCTCTGGGCCGCCCTCGAAGAGCGCGACCGCATCTACGAGAAACCCGAAATGACCGACGCCGACGGCATGCGCCTGGGCGAGCTCGAAGGCGTCATCGGCGACGAGGACGGCTACACGGCCGAATCCGACGCCGCCGTGCTCCTGCAAGGCCTCGACATCCCCGACGACATCCACGAACGCAAGATGGGCGAAATCCAGGGCGGCCAGAAGGTCCGCGTCCTGCTCGCCCAGGCCCTATTCGGCAAACCCGAGGCACTGCTGCTCGACGAGCCCACCAACTACCTCGACCTCGATTCCATCCACTGGCTTCAGGACTTCCTGCACAGTTACGACGGCACCCTCATCGCCATCTCCCACGATCGCCACTTCCTCAACAGCGTCACCACCCACACCGCCGACATCGATTACCAGACCATCATCACCTACACCGGCGGCTACGACGACATGGTGATGGCCAAGACGCAGATCCGCTCCACGCTCGAATCGCAAAACGCGCAGCGCGAAAAAAAGATTGCCCAGCTCAACGACTTCATCGCCCGCTTCGCCGCCGGCACCCGCTCCTCGCAAGTCACCAGCCGCCGCAAAGAGGTGGAGCGCCTGCAGACCAACGACCTCGCCCGCTCCAACATCGCGCGCCCTTACATCCGTTTCGATCAGCTCCGCCCCAGCGGCAAGCACGTCCTCGAGTTCAAGCACGTCACCAAACTCTACGGCGACCTCAAGGTCATCGACGGATTCACCGCCAATGTTCTCCGCGGCGAAAAAATCTGCCTCATGGGCCGCAACGGCGCCGGCAAAACCACGCTCCTCAAAAGCCTGCTCGCCAACTATCCCGGCCTCGCCGACAAAGATTTCACCCTCGACTCGGGCGCAGTCTTCTGGGGCCACGAAGCCCAGATCGGCTACTTCCCGCAAGACGTCGGCGCAACCATCGAGCCGGGCCTTACCGTCGCCGAGTGGCTCCATCGCTGGAACCCGCAATCGACCGTCGAAGAAATCCGCGGCATCCTCGGCCAGATGCTGTTCAGCGGCGAAGAAGGCAGCAAGCCCACCAAGGCTCTCAGCGGCGGCGAACAAGCCCGCCTCGCCTTCTGCAAACTCATCCTCACCAAGCCTAACTTCTTGATTTTCGACGAGCCCACCAACCACCTGGACTTAGAGGCCATCAACGCCCTCAACATAGCGTTGCAGCGCTACGAAGGCACCGTCCTATTAGTCACCCACGACCACGACCTGATCGACGAAGTAGCCACCAGGTTATGGAACTTCAAAGAAGACGGCATAGAAGACTTCCAGGGGCCCTATTCCGAATGGAAAGGCAAGCACAACTAGCGCTCCGATCCACTTCTCGCTGACAGCCGCCCCACAGAACTGTCATCCTGAGCGGAGCGCAGCGAGTCGTAGGACCTGCGTTTGCATTTCGGAGCGGTACGCCGGGGTTTCAACCCCGGTGACACGCCGCCATTACGAGAGGGGGATTCTGCTAACCTGAAGCCTGCCCCGCTCCAATCCACAGAGAGCTGCGGAGGCAGCGGGAACCACCACCCCGCCCCCTCCCCCCGATAACGCCCATTTCCGCGTTGCTTTTTTTGCTCCGTCCTAACGCATAACTTTCTTAGATTCAAACGATTACATCCACGACTTAACAGAGGCTCTGTTACCTCAATGGTGAACAGAGACCCCTGAAACCCCCCGGTTTTTGGTCAAAAAGGCCGCCCATTTGTTGACACAAAGCTCGCTCCGTCGTGTAATTGAGGTGTTGGTTGTGGTGAAGGAGTTCACCCTTAACCGCTGTCCCTCCCGATAGGCCCGGACAGATGATGACTCCTGACAGGGAATCCTGTTGCGGAGTCATATCCCCACTCGATCCCCACTGAAAAATGAGCGGCACCAGGGTGTAAGCACGTCGTGTTCAGGCGCGCCTTCGCCAGTGCTGCCTGCGGTATAACCTGATCGAGGGGAGAACGTCTTTGCAGAAATACCTGTTCATCGCCATCGGCGGCGCGCTCGGTTCCATCGCACGATTCTGGGTCGGCTCCACCATCGCCGGCCGCATGGGCATTCGATTCCCCTTCGGCACCCTGATCGTCAACATCACCGCCTGCCTGATCATCGGTTTTTCGCTCACCTACATGGGCCGACGCGCCGACTTGAGCTCGGCATGGAGATTCGTCATCCCCGTCGGCTTCATCGGCGCTTACAGCACCTTCTCCACCTTTGAGTGGGAGACGCTGTCCACCATGCGCTCGGGCGCTTTTGTCCTGGCGGCGCTTTACGTCGGGGGCAGTTTTGTCCTCGGCCTCATCGCCGTCTGGGGCGGTTCCTGGCTGGCCGAGGTCATTTCCTGAGCGCGCATCGCGCTGCGTCTTGACGTCCGCCCTTGCAACTTCTATCCGAACGGTGCTTCAATCCTCAGTTGCCCATTTGGTGCCGCGCGACGCGGGCCTTACCCGCAAACCGCGAACACTGCAAACGAGGATCAAGCATGTTGACTTCAGGCAAGGCCGTCAAAGTTTCGATCTACCTCAGCGATGGCGCCAAGCATCACGGAATTCCCGTCTACACCAGCATTCTGGACTTCCTCTTTCGCAACGGCGTCTATGGCGCCACGGTCCTCAAGGGCGTCGCCGGTTTCGGTTCCACCCACCGCATCCACTCCGCCCACATCCTTGAAATCTCCGACCATCT
>PMOF01000103.1:4477-6749 GCA_003162495.1 Acidobacteriaceae bacterium | reverse complement strand
GGTTTGCTCGAGCAGAACATCAATTTGCTCTACCAGATTCCGCACTTCGACGGCAATCGGAACTTCGGCCTGACATTTTCCGGCGGCTACGCCAACAGTCAGGACGTAACCACCTACGTGGCCTCTAGGCTGGAGGCCGGGATGCGCTGGACCGAGCACTTCAATTCGCCGGGGTCATTCCTCTCAAAGGCAAATACGATTGTCTATGAGTACAACTTCCGCCGGGTAAAAGTATCCGATCTCAACCTGCAGGTCGGCCCATTCGATCTGGTCGAGCTCTCCACGGCGGTGCGCGTTGCGGGCCCGGGCATTACCTGGATTCGCGATACTCGCGATTCACCGCTGGATGCGCATCGGGGCACCTACACCAGCGTCCAGGAATTTGTCTCCGGCGCACCATTCGGGGCCGAAGCCGATTTCAACCGCCTCGACGTCACGAATTCAAGTTATTACGGATTCGATAAGGGCCGGTTCGTTCTGGCCCGCAACACCCGCTACGGTCAGGAGAGAGCCTTTGGCAACCCCACCGAGGAGTTGATTCCTCTTCCCGAGCGTCTCTACGCTGGCGGCCCCACATCATTGAGAGGGTTTTCCGTCAATGCGGCCGGTCCGCGCGATCCTGAGACGGGCTTTCCGATCGGCGGAACGGGCGCGCTGGTCAACAGCACGGAATTGCGTTTGCCCCCGCCCACGCTGCCCTGGCTCGGAGATACACTCAGCTTCGTGCTCTTCCATGATATGGGCAATGTTTTCGCAAACGCTTCCGATGCGTGGGCCAGCGCCCTGCGCACTCGCCAGCCGGATCGCAGCACATGCAGGAACTTGACCCCTCCCGCTACACCCACAACAACTCCAGCAGGCCCCACGAATTCAACTGGACCAGAGGGTGAGTGTAGCTTCAACTACTTCTCGCATGCTCCAGGAATTGGTTTGCGCTACCATACTCCAATCGGACCCATCCGGCTGGACTTCAGCTATAACCTCAATACACCGATTTTCCCTGTGATCTATAACTACTCTCTCTCCAATCCGGGGTCTGATCCTCATGTGGGAGAGGCCGGCCACTTCAACTTCTTCTTCAGCCTGGGGCAAACCTTCTGATGGACACGCTGCCTTCAATCCGGTTGCTGGCCTTGCGCGTGCGCGCTTTAGCGCGCAGCGGCAGCTTCGCCGGTTCGCTCGCCCTGGGGCTGGCGATAGCATGGTCCAGTCCAATGTTGTCCCAGACGCCCCAACCCACCCCAATGGTTCTCGACAGCGTAGTGGCGGTGGTCAACAACCAGGCCATCCTGGCCAGCGATGTCGATGAAGAACTCCGACTCTCGGTCCTTGACCCAACCATCGGCGGCGACGTTCTCACGCGCAAACGGGCTCTGGATCAACTGATCAGCCGTGCCCTGATCCAGCAGCAGATCCGCCAGGAAGACGAGCAGGCCACCGTTCCATCTCAAACCGAAGTCGACGCCCGCCTGGCAGAGATTCGCAAGGAGCTCCCCGCCTGCGTCCGCCAAAACTGCGCCTCGGATGCCGGATGGAAGGCATTTCTGGAAGCCCACGGTCTAAAGCAGGAAGAGGTGGAGAGCTATCTTAGACACCGGCTTGAGATTTTGTCGTTCATTGAGGAGCGCTTTCGGCAGGGCATTCAAGTGCCGCAAAAGGAGATTGAGACGTACTACCACGACACTCTGTTGCCGCAGTACGCCGCGGGCGAACCAATCCCGGCGCTGGACAAGGTGGCTCCGCGCATTGAAGAAATTTTGCTTCAGCAGCATGTGAACGCCTTGTTTGGCGACTGGCTGGACAATCTGCGCAAGCAGGGAGATGTGGAAGTGGTGGACCCTGCCTATGAAGCCGCCGAACTGCAAACTACGCCCACCGGCAGCAAGTGGGAAGGACTCGAATGAGCGAGCCGGAAACCACGCTTCCCTCTTCTCCAGGGCCATCCAGCCCGCTGAGGTCGCACCGCCGGCAGCGCATTCTTCTCTCCGGCGCCGGCCTGGTAATTCTTGTGGCTGCCGCCGCGGTCGGGTTTTATTTTTGGGCCAGTTCCGCCAGCTTCGAGGCCTTGGTTCGCAAGCGCCTGGTGGCGTTGATCGAGGATTCCACCGGCGGACGCGTCGAGATTGCATCCCTTCACTGGCATCTTTTCGATTTCGAAGCGGATGCAAGCGGACTGGTGATTCATGGCCTGGAAGGGCCCAGCGAAGCCCCCTACGCCCGCATCGAACGCATGCGGGTGAAATGGAGTGTGCTTGGCTTCTGGAGCCCGCGC
>PMOF01000103.1:966-4402 GCA_003162495.1 Acidobacteriaceae bacterium | reverse complement strand
TGGCGGAGATCGAAGCCAAGGATGTTTCGTTGCTCGTCAGCTACATTCCGGCCGTGAGCGGGAATCCAGGGCCACCCGCAGACGGGCCTTCGAACGTCGCTCAGGAGAGCTATCGCATCGAGGCCGGAGCCGCCGATCTCAGCATGTTCCGCGGCAGAACGAAACAGGCGCGCGGCTCTCTGCATGCCACCCTGGATCTCACGCGCTCCGCGGCCTATCTGCGTTCGCTGCGCATCACCTCCCAGGCTCTCGATGCGAAAGGCCATTTAGCCGCTGAACGGAACCTGGATATTTCCGGTTCCCTACATGACTTTGCCCGCCCCCGCTGGCAGGCCAAGGCTGCGGGCGATCTGGATCTCGAGCTGCTGGATCCCATCTTCGGATTTCCTTTTTCAGAGCAAGGAACAGCCCATCTGAACCTCGACGGCGCCGGCCAGGGGGCGGAATTTCGGGCCGATGGCAGCGTTCACGTCGATAACGGCTCTTATATTGGCACCGGCGTTATCGCCACCGGCGTGCGTCTCGATTGCCATATCCATGCCGACGCCCAGCACTTCCTGGTTACGTCGATCGTTGCGCATTTGCGCCAGGGCGGACAACTGGAGGGCGAGTTGGCGCTCAGCCCCTGGTTGCCCGCGATCCCCGGCGAAACAATGCTGCAGGCTCCAGCCATCGCCATTCTGCGCGGCCCCGCTGACCGCAACCCCGCGACCCCGATGCGTCCGGCTCCGGTGGCCGTTCCGTTCAACGGCAAGATCACCGCCCGGCTCAACGATGTTGCGCTCGACACGCTGCTCGATATGGTGAGCCCGGAGCCATTTCAGCGGCTGGGCCTGGATGCGCTCGTGAACGGCCCCGCCACAGCCACCTGGTCCAAGGGGGATCATCAGACCGTTTCGGTGACCGGGCTTTTCAACCTTGCTCCCTCCGGGCAAACGGTGCCGGGTGAAGTGCCGGCCAGCGGATTGGTCGATGCAACCTATACCCAGCACGACGGCGTCGTGGATCTGCGCAGATTGGAACTGCACGCGCCTGCCAGCGAGATGGTGGCGCACGGCAAACTGGGTGCTTATCCGCTCACCTCTCCCTCGGCATTTTCCGTCGAATTCCATTCGCGGAACCTCAACGAGTTTGACACCGTGCTCCGCGACCTGGGGTTAAATCGCTACGGAAAGTCGGGCGCCGCCGCTCTTCCAATCTCACTGGCCGGGCAGCTTGATTTTCTTCAGGGGCAGTGGACGGGCTCCATCCTTTCCCCCCGCATCGCGGGCAGCCTGAAAGCGACGCAACTGTCGATTGAGATGCTGCCCGCGCAGTCCACTCCCAGCGACAAGAATCACGAGCCGCAACCCGTGCAACCCAGCTTTGTCCACTGGGACACGGTCAACCTCACCGGCAGCTACGCAGCTGAGCGAATCGCGATTTCACAGGGCGTACTGCGCCGGGGAAAATCCGAAATCTCTTTGAATGGGACACTCGACGCTGGGCCAGCCCGAGGAAAAATGCCGCAAGCCTTCGATAGCGACTCGCCGCTGCACATGCGCCTCCGCGCCGGCAAAGTCGGCCTTGACGACCTGCTTCCGCTCACCGGCTACAAGCTGCCCCTCGCCGGCACGCTCGATGCGCAGCTTCAGTTGGATGGGCCGGTTGGCACGCTGGGCGGCTCCGGGTGGGTTGAGCTGAACGATGGCAGCGTCTATGGAGAGCCGATTACCCGCATCCGCGCGCAAGGGGCTGTCGCCAATCAGTTGGTCACGCTGAGTTCCGTCTCCGTGAGCAATGCAGCGGGCAATATCGCCGGCTCCGGCAGCTACGATCTCAAGTCCCGCCACTTCCAGGTAGACGCGCGCGGAGCAGGCATCGACGTGGCCAGGATCGAGGCTGTGCACAATGCCGTGGATGCGACCGGGAAGCTGTTATTCCAGGTGACCGGCTCGGGAACGCTGGAGGACCCGCGCCTGGAGGGACACGCCACGGTCAGCAACTTGGTTCTAAGCGGCCAACCGCTAGGCGACCTGGAAGTGGCGGCCCACTCCGCCAACCGCTCCATGACCTACAGCGCAACCACCCGTCTGGAGGGCGCCCAACTTGACGTTCACGGCCAGACCGCTCTAAGCGGGGATTACGCGACCCACGCCAAGCTCGATTTTTCGCGGTTCAACATCGGCGCCCTGCTCAAGACGGCCCATGTCGAGAGCATCAGCGGCGAGTCGGCGCTGGCCGGCACGGTCACCGTCGACGGACCTCTCGCGCATCCCGAGCAGCTTCGCGGCGAAGCCAGCCTCCAGCAGCTCGCAGTGACGCTTGCCGGCGTCCACCTTCAGAGCCAGGGCGGCGCGCATGCGACCATGGCCAATTCCCGTATCACTCTTGATCCCCTGCACGTGACCGGAGAGGAAACGGACCTGCACGCACAAGGCACCCTGGACCTCAGGAACAAACAGCAACTGGACATAGCCGCCAGCGGCGCCATCAATCTTAAACTTGCCGAGACCCTCGATCCCGACCTGACCGCAAGCGGAACCACAACCTTCCAGGTCGAGGCGCATGGCCCGTTGAAGAATCCCGCTCTGCACGGGAGCATCGACTTTCAGAATGGCTCGCTCTCGCTTGAAGACCTGCCCAACGGGCTCAGTCAGTTGCACGGCACGCTCGAGTTCAACCAGAATCGGCTGGAGATCAGGTCGCTGACCGCTATGAGCGGCGGGGGCCTGTTGAGCGTGGCCGGCTATCTGGCCTACCAGCGCGGCATTTATGCGGACCTCTCGGTCACCGGCAAGGGCGTTCGCATTCGCTATCCGGCCGGAATCAGTTCCCTCGCGGACGCCACGCTGCACTTGCAGGGCTCGCAAAACAATCTATTGCTCTCCGGCAATGTTCTCATCACCCGCTTCTCGGTGAGCCCCGACCTGGATTTCGCCGCGCTGGCCGCGCAGGCTAACGCAGTGCAGGCGATCGCGCCTCAAGACGCCCCCTCCAATCACATCCGTCTCGACGTGCATGTGGTCTCATCGCCGCAATTGAATTTTCAGAATGCCTACGCCAAGCTGGCCGGCGATGTGGATCTGCACCTGCGCGGAACTGTCGCATCGCCGTCGCTGCTGGGCCGCGTCTCCATCACGGAAGGCAGCGCGACCATTGCGGGAACCCGTTACGATTTGCAGCGTGGCGAAATCTCTTTCACCAACCCCGTCCGCATTGAACCCTCCATTGACCTCAACGCCACCGCCCGCGTAGAAGACTACGACATCACTCTCAGCCTGAACGGAACCCCTGATAGGCCGGCCGTGACCTACCGCAGCGATCCCCCGCTTGCCGAGGCCGACGTCGTTGCCCTGCTGGCCCTGGGCCGCACTCAGAGCCAGGAGCGCCTCTACATGCAGCAGCAGGAGCAGGCTCTCGCCAATCCCACCACCGATTCCCTGCTCGGCGGCGC
>PMOF01000103.1:0-946 GCA_003162495.1 Acidobacteriaceae bacterium | reverse complement strand
TCAACCTCCCGTATCATCGTTGAGGAGCAGTTGGGCCGCAATCTCACTCTCACCTACGCCACAGACGTGGATACCACCGGACAGCAGTTGCTGCAGGCCGAGGTAGCCATCAACCGGCATGTTTCCCTGGTGGTGGCCCGCGACGAGTCCGGCGTCTTCTCCATGGTCGTCAAAGCGACTCGCCGCTTTCGCTAGCGCAATTGTTGCCCCTCATCGCTTCACGCGCCCTTCCAGTTCCTGCGCCCTCTGCCATCCGAGTTCGATGACTCGCACCGTCACCGGATCAAGCCGCAGGGCGCCGTGGCTGTTCCACTCCGTCCGTTCCACCCAGCGCGCCGCGTCTGCATCGGAAGCGGCCAGCAACTCTCCGCCCACCACGCGGCACAGGTAATCCGCAATCACATAGTGATAGCGAACGCGCTCATCCTGGCGATGAATCCGATCCAATAGCTCAATCAATTCGATCGGCTCTACGGTAATTCCGGTCTCTTCCCTCACCTCGCGGATCATGGCGTCACTGAGCGACTCGCCCAGTTCGATGAGGCCGCCGGGCAGCGACCATTGCCCTTTGAGCGGCTCGGCGCCGCGCTTCACCAGCAGCACGCGGCGCTCATCCACCACCACCGCGCCCACCCCCACCAGAGGCGATTCGGGAAATTCTCTCTGCAAGGCTCACCCCAATGTGTAAACCTCTCTACGATAATGCGCCGGCCGCCTGTAAGCGCAAGCGGGCGCGCTTGAGCAACTTCTGTCGCAGGCGCGCCTGCAACTTTCGCGGCGGACGATCATCCAAAGGAAATGGGAAATCGGTTGTCGGAATTCACAATGCGAATCGACGGAATGCACTGTGGCTCCTGTATTCGGCGCGTCAGCCAGGCCCTTGCTTCGGTGGAAGGGGTCAACGTGGAGGAAGTGCGCCTGGGAGCGGCGCGGGTCAGCGCCAGCC
>PMOF01000283.1 GCA_003162495.1 Acidobacteriaceae bacterium | reverse complement strand
TAGGTTGGGTTCACGTCGAGGGCAGTCAGGCATACGCCGGAAACGGCAAGCGAATCGCCTTCGCGCAGTTGCGCTGCTAATCTGGGCGCCTCGACGGTGAGGCGGCGCGCGCCGCCTGTATCTTTCAAGCTGATCAATGTGCCGGTTTGTTCGATGATGCCGGTGAACATTCTTCCAGTGTACGAGAAACAGGGAATGGGAAAAAAGGGACTAGGGACTCAGGGACCAGGGACTGCGGAACATGCGACAGGGAACTGATGGGCGTTGGCGACGTCAGTATCTTTCGATTCCTGTATTCTTGGCGGGTGGAAATGAGCGCAGGCCTGCGGCAATTCCTGCTTACGATCGCGGTTACCGGGAGCAGCCGCGTGATTCTTTGGCGCGATCGGCTGTTGCGCAGGATTCCATGGGATGGACGCACGGAGACGGCGGGTCCCGGAGTTTCCCGTCACGCGATTCATAGCGGCAACCAGGTGATTGACGGTGTGCTGGTAAGGCCGCACGGGCAGACTCCGCAGGCCAGCCTGCTGATCTGTCACGGTATCGGAGACACGGTTAAACATTGGCACGTGGTGCAGCAAATGCTGGCGGGGTGCGGCGTGGCGTCGCTGGTGTTCGATTATTCCGGTTACGGGCGCAGCACTGGCTGGTTCAGTGCGCGCCAGGCCGAATTGGATGCTGTCTCGGCGTTTCATTGCCTGGAGCGGCTGACTGCTCCACTCCCCGTCTCAGTGCTTGGTCTCTCACTCGGCACCGGCATAGCGGCTGCAATCGTCGCAAAAGTGCCGGCTCATCGCCTGGTGCTTTGCGCCGGGTTCACTTCACTGCGTGAGGCCGCGGTGAGTGTCGGTGTTCCTCAATTCATCGCCATTGCGACGCCGGAGATCTGGAACGCTGAAGAATCGCTGCGCGCTTGCTCCGTTCCTCTGCTCATCGTTCACGGCGAAAAAGATCCGTTGTTTTCAGTGCAGATGGCTGCGGAGCTTCAATCCTTTTCACCGTCGCCGGCGCGGCTGGTCATCGTTCCCGGGGCTTCGCACAACGATCCTTTCTATTATCCGCAATTGTCCTACTGGGGCGAGATCATCGCCCGGTTCCTGGTGCAGTACGAGGAGGAATCTTCGGTCACTTCGATTCCGCCGGCCAGGGATCTTTGAGCAGCGAGCACAGGCCCAAATCATTGCCATAGCGCTCGACTTCCACCTCCGCCATGCGGATAGCGTGCGCCATGCCGCGGAAAGCGGGGACGGCGTCGGAGCCCATGATCTGCGGGGAGACAAAGAGTTGGACGCGGTCTACCAGGCCGCCTGCGAGCAGAGCCGTGTTCAAGCGCGTGCCCGTTTCCGTCAGCAGGCTGAGGATGCCCTCTTCGCCCAGCTTATCCAGTACCTTTGGCAGCGGCACGCGGCCGGTTTCCGCAGGCAGCACCTCAACGCGCACACCGCGCGATTGCAATTCGGCGATGCGGGCGTGGTCCTTTGAAACAGTGAAGATCACCACGTCCTTGTGGGCAGTCGTTACTATCTTCGAGCCCAGAGGCATGCGCAGGGCGGAGTCCAGCACCACACGCAGCAGCGGCCTGCGCCGCCGCAAGCCGCTGCGATCGGTGAGCATCGGATCGTCGGCAAGCACCGTATCCACGCCGGTGAGCGCGGCATCGGCCTGCCAGCGCAGCGGCTGCACGGCGGCCCGCGCGGCCTCGCTGGTAATCCAATATGGCTCTCGCTGGTTGTGTTGACCGGCGGGCGGAGCAATGCGGCCATCGAGCGTCATGGCTACTTTTAACGTGACCAGCGGCCGCTTGTGCTGGGTCCAGCATGCGAAGCCTTCGTTGAGGCGTCGCGCCTCGGCCTGGCAAACGTCCAGCGTGACTTCGATGCCTGCTCTCCGCAGCCGTTCTGTTCCGCGTCCAGCGACGGCGGGATTGGGATCGATGGTGGCGGCGACCACGCGACTTACGCCGGTTGCAATGAGGGCTTCAGTGCAAGGAGGAGTGCGGCCGGTATGATTGCAAGGCTCGAGGGTGACATAGGCCGTGCCGCCAAGCAGAGGCGAGACTGTTTGGCTTCCCACCCTTTCCCCAGAGAACGCGGAAAGGATAGGGCACCCAGCGGCCTTGAGGGCGACGACTTCGGCATGATCAACCAGGTCGTATTCGTGCCAGCCTTCGCCGGCCAACTGCCCGTCGTGGTCGAGAATGACGCAGCCCACTGCCGGGTTGGGCGAGGTGACGGCGATGCCGCGGCGCGCGAGTTCGAGTGCTCGCTGCATCCAGTAACGGTCTTGATCGGGTGTCGTCATATTATTCCAGCAGTGACTCCACAAACTCCGCCGCTGAAAACTCTAGCAGGTCGCTCATTTGTTCCCCTACTTCCACATCGCGAACCGACAGATTCAGCTTCTGCGCCACCGAGCGGTTTTGTGAATCCCTGCACTAAGAACCCTTGGGCCCTCCCAGGCGCTGATAGCCCGGATGCACGCCTCGAACCAGCCCCTGCTGGTCAGCGATTCTGAGCAGTAGTGCGGCAAGCTGGTCCCGCTCCCCGCCAGCGAGAGCAGAGAGCAGAGCATCCTGATGCTCGCGTGCCACTTTTCCGATTTTTTCCAGAATTTCACCGCCACCTTTTGTCAGGTGAATGGAATACAATCGCCGGTCATCGGGGTTCGCCCTTCGCTCCACGAATCCGCGCTTCTCAAGATTGTCCAGGATCGCCACCAGCCGGCTGGGATGAATCTGCAGCTTCGCAGCGAGCTCCTGCTGGCTTAGTCCGGCCGCAACGCGCAGCAGGCGCAGGATTCCCGCATCTGCCGGCGCAAGTTCGAGAACTGCCAATCTTTCAGCAAATTGCGACGCGGCGTGAGCTCCCAGCTGGGCAAGCAGGAAGGCCGGCTGTCCTTTTTCCGTCTCTTTGTGGCTCATCTTGAAAATAATTATTGCATATTCTAATCGTTTATGGTTTAAATGATTACATGACTAAACATATTCCTCCTTTCCGTGGCCCCTCCCTGATTCTGCTGGCGGTTGTATACATCCTGATGTCCGAGGCTGGGTTCGTGGCAGCGATGGCGCTCAGGCATGGAGCGGCCTTTCAAACCCCCTTCGCACCAGCCGAGGCCTTGCACCAGTTTCTGGCGCTAAGCCCCACCGCCGTGCGCGTCAGCAGCTTCTTCCTGTTTGGCTCGGCAATGCCATTGGGCATCTTCGCGGTTACAGCCGTCAGCCGCTTGCACTTCCTGGGTGTCCGCGCCGCCGGTACGAACATTGCTCTCCTCGGCGGTTTGATCGCGACGATCGCCTTGCTTCTTTCCGGGGCCGTGGGCTGGATCCTGTCCGTGCCCGAAGTGCTGGATTCGGCGCAGGTGATGAAGGCGATCGTTTTTCTCAACTTCCTGCTTGGCGGAACCGTTTTTGCCGTGGGATTCGGCCTGCTGGCCGCGGGCGTGTCCGTTACCAGCTACTTCATGCGGCTGGTTCCGCGATGGATGGTGGCTGTTGGAATGCTTGTAGCCATCGCAGGAGAACTCTCCTCGTTCAGCTTGATCGCGTACCCGGCAAACTTCTTCATCCCTATCACCCGATTCGGGGGCTTCATCTGGATGGTTTCGGTTGCGGTGGGACTCACAAAGAATCGCACGCAGGCGCAGGTTGCAAATGGCGGCGATTCTCCTTTGATGGCAACCGGAGCAGATTGACGGGAGCAGAGGAGCGACTGAGTCGTTCGACGAGATTACCGGGCAAGCGAGGGATTTGGACAGAATGGCCGAAGACGTACATGCGCATTCAACTCCGAGAGCCCCATCACCGCTCTGGCTTCGAGTTGGCTTCTGGGTGTGCACTTTGATTGCTGTCGCTGCGGTGGTGCGGCGCGTTGTCGCACTTGCGTTTCCGTCATCGTTTGGGCCGCCGCAGCTGGTCGAGCTGGATCGGATATTTGCTTCCCACGCAGTTTTAACCCTGGCGCACATTCTCCCGGCTTTGGCGTTCGTGGTGTTGGCGCCGTTCGCGATCTTCAGCCGCTTTTCACGTGCCGCGTGGCCCGAGCAGCTGTTGTTTCCGCTGGGAGCAATTGTCGGCATGACCGCCTATGCAATGAGCGCCTATTCCGTTGGCGGGTGGATCGAGCGCAGCGCAGTTCTTTTATTCAACAGCCTTTTTTTGTTCTCGCTTACCCGGGCCTGGATATACAAAATGCGCGGCCAGTCCTTGCTGAAGCGGCGGTGGCTGATCAGGGCCGTCGTTCTTTTGCTCGGAATCGCGACGACTCGACCGGTGATGGGCGTCTTCTTCGCGACCAGCAAGCTGACGCACCTCGGTCCCCGCCAGTTTTTCGGGATTGCTTTTTGGATTGGGTTCTCAATCAACTGGATTGTCGTCGAGAGCTGGTTTCGGTTCAAGAACCGTGTGGAACATCCAAGACGATGATGGCTGCGCATGCCGGTGACGAACAGTGAAACGTCAGCCCGGGTCGCAACCCTGGATTCATTCCAGTAGAGAATCGACAAAATCGGCTGGCGAAAATTCCAGCAGGTCGGTCATTTGCTCGCCGACGCCGGCGAAGCGGACGGGCAGATTCAATTCGCGGGCGATGGCCACGGCGATGCCGCCTTTGGCGGTGCCGTCAAGTTTGGTGAGCACGATGCCGGTGACGCCCGCAGACTGAGTGAAGAGGCGGGCCTGCTGCAAACCGTTCTGTCCGGTGGTGGCGTCCATCACCAGGAGAACTTCGTGCGGCGCGCCGGGGACGAGGCGCGCGGCGGTGCGGCGCATCTTGTCGAGCTCGTCCATGAGGCCGGTCTTGGTGTGCAGGCGGCCGGCGGTGTCGACGATCAGCTCGTGGATCGAACGCGCCTTAGCGGCTGTGGCTGCGTCATAGAGAACGGCGGCTGGATCGCCCCCCTGGCGAGTCTTGATCATCTCCACGCCGGAGCGCGCGGCCCACACCTCGAGCTGCTCGATTGCCGCAGCCCGAAATGTATCTGCGGCACACAAGAGCACGGTCTGGTTCTGAGCGCGATACCAGGCGGCCAGTTTGCCGGCGGAGGTGGTTTTGCCGGTGCCATTCACGCCGACGAGGAAAGTAACTTTGGGCGGCGCCTGCGGTGCGGCAGTTGCGACTTGTGGGGCACGGAGAATGGCGAT
>PMOF01000029.1:13936-30139 GCA_003162495.1 Acidobacteriaceae bacterium | reverse complement strand
TAGGTCTTGCGCTGCACAAAAGTGGATTATTTGGAGTGTTAGATTGGTTTCGCGATTATATGGAGTTATTCAAAGCTTCAAAACGCGAGAGCTTTTCGCAATATGGCGAAGATCTTGAATTGCGGCGCAGGTTTGGAACGCGCCAGGGCATTTACATCGAGATTGGCGCGAATCATCCTATCAGGCTTAGCAATACTTATCTCCTCTATCGGATGGGTTGGCGAGGCATGATTGTCGAGCCGGTCCAGAGTCTCTATGCAAAACACAAAAGACTGCGCCCGCGAGATATCCACATCAATGCGGCGGCCAACGCAGTGGAAGGTGAAGTCACTTTCTATGAGCTCGTTCCCTCGGTGCTGTCCACATGCGATTCGGATGAAGCGGAGAAGGCAGTGAGCGGTGGCACAGCCAGGTTGCTGAGAAAATATCCAGTTTCAGTGACGACAGTCGCCGCGTTGTATCGAACCCATCTGGCTCCCAACCCAGTGCTGGTCCTCTCCGTTGATACGGAGGGACACGACCTGTCGGTGCTGAAGGGGATCGATTGGGATTCGATGCGTCCGGAAGTTGTTATCTGTGAGGGAAATGGCGATGTCAGGCGATCTGAAATTATTGAATTCCTTGCTGGGCGCGGGTACGAATGTTTTAAGCAGATGGGTTGCAATCTGATGTTTTCGCAGATCTGACTACCAATCGTTATAGACGTTCTACATGGTCGCTTGGCCCGTGGTTTTATTTCCCAACTCTCCTCGCGGCGGTCACGGCGAATTTCATCACGCCACAGTTGGAGAGGAACCGGACGAGGTCAGCGGTGAGCGGCTGGCCGGATTCGGACTCTCCTTCCCCCGCGCCGGAAAGAAGCCGCAAGGACGGGGTGCCCGGATTGGTTGCTTCGGCGATGCGGAGATCGCCGGTGTCCTGGGCGTCGAGGATGAGGGTGGTGAGTTTGCGGGCCAGATCGAGGTCAAAGCTTTCGGCGGTGAAGACGAATTTACCCCGGGTGGTGATCAGGACCGGCCCTTCGTTGGTGGAGAAGACCTGCTCAGTGGTTCCAGGGGGAAGATCGGCGGCGATGGTGCGCTGGGCGTCGAGGTCGGGCTTCTGCCCCAGCGACGAAGACCCGTCGCCGGGGACCCCGGGCTTGAGGCCGGAGTATTTGCGGCCCAGATCGTCGGCATAGAGCTTGGCGAAGGCCTGCGCCGAGGCGGCATTCTTCCAGGCGGAAAGATAGAAGAGGGCAAGGGATTTGGTGCTGGCCTGTGCTTCGGGAGTTTTGGCGCTGAGGCGCTGTCCGGCCCAATAAATGCCTCCATCCCAGGCCGGTGTAAGATCGCGGGCCGCGGCGTCACCGGCGAAGATTTCAGCGAGAATGTGCAGATCAAGCTGGCCGACCTGGCCGATGTCGTAGGGCTTGTAAAGCTTGTCGACGAGGGGATGAATATCGGGCAGGATAGGCACGGGTGGGACGTGCTTTTTCTCGTATTCAAGAGGATTGATGATCTCCCAGGTTGAGGTAGGCGGGCGGTCGAGCGCTCCGGCAAAGGCGGCAGCCTGACCCTGGCCCATCCACACGTCCTGTTCAAAGCTGAGTCCCTCGCGATAGGGAAAAAGGAGCGACTCACTGAGCAGAATGGGGGCGCGGGCGAGAACCGGGGAGCTATCAGAAGCGGACATCTGCTGCTTGACGAAATCCATGACTTCCGGATCTTTGACCAGGCTTTTGCCCATGGGCTTGAGGATGTAGTCCATCATGACGGCTGTGGCCTGACCCTCGGCGACGGCGTCGCGGGCGGTGTCAAGCTCGTCCTTGGCGATGTGGTCAGAGTCGGCGGCGGCGTTGAGGGAGACATCGTCCGGGGTCTGGTCGTTCCACTTTTCCAGATCGGAGTGCTGGTCCTGGAGGGCGTGGGTGAGTTCATGGGCCAGCACCGGCTTCTGATCTTCGATGTCCACCCAGTCCAGCATGTTGACGGTCTTGGTTTTGGAGTCGTAATAGGCTTCGATCTGTTCAGTGAGCATAGCGAGCAGAAAGGGCTTGAGCGCGAAGTCGTGATCGAGAAGGCCGAATTTCTTAAGGACGATTTCGCCATGCTGGAGGCGTTTGGCGCTTTCGTCTTCGTCGAATTTCTCTTTCATGTAGCTCTCGACGGCGGCGCGGGTGGTCATCCGCCGCTTGACTGTGGTCTCGATTGGCAGGCCGGTTTCATCGGAAGAAAACTTGAGCAATACATCGACCATGGCGAACAGCTCTTTGGCCTGCTCGGGGGTGATGTGGGTGGCAGGCTTTTCCTTGTCGGGGGACTGGGTTGGAGATTGGGCTTGAGGGGTGGCTGCGGGCGACGGCTGTTGCGCGGCTGCGCTTGCCGCGGACGGCGCTGCCGCAGCGACGGCGAGCGCTGCCAGGAGGGCAAATGTCTGCCAGCTTGTTCTCACCATCGCTTGCTGCTCTCTCATCGGTTCTCCCGGCGGCGAGCGGCTTTGGGGCCGATCATTCCGCATCTCAATCCCAAGGCTATAATTAAGATGCGGCTTGGCGCGCTCTTTCCACTGGAAATCTACGCTTCACGCTGCAGAAAATCTATCCTATGACTGAAACCGCACTTGCCGCATCAACTCCCGTTACCCCGCTGGCTTCGCTGTTATGCTCCTCGGCTGCGCCGCCGGAGCTGGGCATGTACCGAGGAGCGCTGACCCCACGGGAGTTGGACGCGCCGGAGCGGGAAACATCGGCACTGGCGGCGGGAACGGCGGTTCACGATCTGGGCTGGCTGCGCCGGGTCGCGGTGCGTGGAGAAGACCGGTTTCGCTGGCTGAGTGGGATGGTCACCAACATGGTGAACGACATGGCAGCGAACACCGGCGCGTGGAATCTGGTTTTAAATGCGCAGGGGCGGATTCAGGGCGATCTGTACGCGTGGCGCGAGGGTGACACCGCAGAGCCCGGCGGGCAACTGGAGCTGGAGATTGCGGCGGACCAGTACGAGAGGCTGATGGCCCACCTGGAACACTTCATCATCATGGACGATGTGGAGTTGGTGGCGCTGAGCGGAGAGACCGCGCTAGGGTTGACCGGGCCAACGGCGATGGAGGTTCTGGACCGCGCCGGGTTGCCTGCGCCGGCGGAGCCGCTGACCAGCACGCGGGTGGAGTGGAACGGATTCGATCTTCGTGTGACACGAGGGTATGGCGTGCTGGCATCGCACTATGAAATTTGGGCGCCGCTGACGGGGCTGCAGCGTCTGTGGAAGACGCTGCGCACCGCGGGAGCGACGGCGGTGGGGAGTGTGCGGCTGGAAGCGTTTCGGATTGCCGAAGGAATTCCGGCCTATGGGATCGATATTGCGGAGAGGGACTTGCCGCAGGAGACTTCGCAGATGCGGGCCATGCACTTCAATAAGGGATGCTACCTGGGGCAGGAGATTGTGGAGCGGATCCGGTCGCGGGGAAACGTGCACCGGCATCTGCGGGCACTGGAATTGACGGGGCCCGCGGCGGCCGGCGGCTCGGAGCTGACTCTCAGAGATGCGGCCGGGAATGCCGCGGCTGCCGGACACATCACCAGTGCGGCGGAGCTGAAGTTGGCGGCCGGGAACCGTATTTTTGCGTTGGGCATGATTCGCGGCGAAGCCGAGTTGCGCGACCTGCCCCTGACCTACACTGCCGGAACGGCCACCGGGACTGCCCGGATATTGGCCGCGCCGCCTAGCTTGAATGCGGAACGGATTGGAAACCTGGAATCATGAGCGACACTCCGAAATTTACGGTGGTTGACCGCCGCAAGTACAAAGCGGAAGAAGAAGAAAGCGCGCACAGGGCGGCAACAGAGCCGGAGGGCCATTCAGTTGCACCGGCCGAGGCGAGCAGTGGACCGAGGCTGGTGGTGAACGAGAGCAAAGCCGAGGTTGCCAAGGCTGCCCCGCTGGATGAGGGAACGGGCGGGGGCCTTCCGCCGGCGCCAACCACGGAAGAGAGCCGCGAACAGCATGCCGCTTACGAGGCCAGCGCGCAGCGAGTGGAAGACTTGTTGCGGGCACAGAATCCGGGGATGGGGCCGCAGCCGGCTGTCACCTTTGAGAACCTGGTGCAGCAGTTCTATGTATCCGCCATGATCCAGATGGGAGCGGGGACGCAGGAAGGCCAGCGGCCGCGGGTGGATATTGTGGGCGCGCGCACCACCATCGATCTGCTGGGCGTGCTGTCCGAGAAAACGCGCGGGAACCTTACCGATGCCGAGACCCGCACCCTGGATAGCGTGCTCTTCGAGGTGCGAATGGCGTTCCTGGAGCTGACCAGCATGATCAGCGTGCAGGCTATGCAGCCTCCTCCTCCGCCTCCGCCGGGGAAGAGATAAAGCAGAGATCAGAGATCAGGAACCAGGGATCAGGGAACAGTTCCCGCGAGAAGCTATGGACGGCCGGCTGACATTTCTAGGGACGGGAACATCGATGGGAGTACCCACGGTGGGGTGCGGTTGCGCGGTATGCACCTCGACCGATCCGCGCGACCGGCGGCTGCGGCCCTCCGTGCTGGTGCGCTGGAATGACGCTACACCGGACGGCGGGCGTGAACGCGTGGTGGTTATCGATACCGGTCCGGACTTTCGCGAACAGGCTTTGCGCAATGGGCTGACGCGCGTAGACGCGGTGTTTTATACCCACGCGCATGCCGATCACATTCTAGGGCTGGACGATTTGCGGCCGCTCAGCTACAAGGCCTTTCGCGAGGGCGAGCCGATTCCGCTCTACGCTTCCGCGGCGACGGCAGCCACACTGGAGCGGATTTACGAGTACACGTTTTCGGCCCAGGCCACTTATCCGAATCGAGCGCGGGTTCAGCTGAAAACACTGGGCGAGAGCACGGTGGTGCATGGAGTGGAGTTTCGGCGCGTTCCGCTGATGCATGGGCAGATGGAGATTGCGGGATTCCGGTTTGGACGAACCGCTTATCTGACGGATGTGAGCGAGATTCCGGAGCGGAGCTTTGCGCTGCTTGCGGGGCTTGACCATCTAGTGGTGTCTGCACTGCGCTACAAGCCGCACCCCAGCCACGCGACAGTGGAGCAGGCGGTGGAGTGGGCCCGCCGCATTGGTGCGCGGCAGACCTGGTTTACTCACATTGCGCACGAACTGGGTCACCAGGCGACCAACGCCACGCTCCCTGAGGGCATGGCGCTCGCTTACGACGGACTGAGCGTGCCTGTCGAGCTTGGGACTGTATGAACGATTGCGCAGGCAGCATGATTCCCGTTTACCGAGGCATCCAGGAAATCCCTTTGCAGTTTGGGCCGACGGTGGGCGTGATCGGCAACTTCGATGGGGTGCATCGGGGTCACCGCCAAATTCTGTCGGCGGCGGTGACCGAGGCTCGAGAAACGGGGAAGCGTGCGGTGGCGATCACGTTCGACCCGCACCCGGAACAGTTTCTGCGGCCGGAAACGGCGCCCCGGCTCATTACCCCGATGACGGAGCGGCTTCGGCTGCTGGCTGCAACGGGGATCGATGCGGTAGTGGTGTTGCCGTTTGACGCGGCTTTGGCGGAATTGACGGCGAGGGAATTTGTGCAGCGGGTGCTGGTGGAGGCGATGGGCGTATCGTCTCTGCATGAAGGCGGCAACTTCCGGTTTGGATGCCACGCGGAGGCGGGGATACGAGAGCTCGAAATATTCGGGGCAAAGTTTGGCTTTGCCGTGCACACGCATGAGGCAGTGAGGGTGCATGGGCTGGAGGTTTCAAGTTCCGCAATACGCCGGCTGGTGACGGCAGGCGACATGAGGCGGTCGCGGTGGATGCTGGGACGGGTGTTTGGAGTGCGATCGACACCGGCGCGCGGACGCGGGATTGGGACGAAGCTTCTGGTGCCGACACTGAATCTTGCGCCCTATGCGGAGCTGCTGCCGGGGTTTGGGGTTTATGTGACGCGGCTGACGGTGCGGGGGCGGTGTTTTCAGGCCGTAACGAACGTCGGCAATCGGCCTACGTTTGGCGAGGCTTCATTTGCGGTAGAGTCACATATTCTGGATTTTGAGCCGGTGGACCTGGATGAGGAAACGCCAATTGGTCTGGAGTTTTTGATGCGCCTGCGGGGAGAGATGGAGTGGCCTTCAGTGGAAGCGCTGAAGGCGCAGATTTTCCGGGATGTGGCGCGGGCAAAGCGGTATTTCCGGCTTAGAGCGGCGTCCAGCTTATAACTTGCGACTGCAAGCAACTCCCGGCTCGCGTTGGGGCGGAGGGCCGCGCGTTGCTCTGACTTAACTAATGCACCAGCCCACCTGAGCAAAACAGCACAGCCTTTCCTAAACATCGCTGTTTCAATCACTGAGGAATGCCACAACGCTCTGGCGCCCTCAATGCTTAACTTGCACACTGGCAAATTTCATGCGACGCTCCTTCCCCATTGCGGCGGGAGAAAGAGTCGCATCTGGCGCTCGATCAATGCGCTTCCGGGCCAATCCTCCTTCGGCTGCCCTTGCGCACAATAGTTTGCGGCTCGGTGTGCATGCTCTCCGGTTGAGTCAACGGTTGAATGGAAGCGCGGCAACGAGCCGATCACAGGAAGGCTTGAGGACAGGCAATGAAATTGATCGTGCGCATGGCTGCGGCCGTGTTTCTTATTCTCAGTCTGCGGCCCGCTAATGCGGTTCCGAGTTTTGCGCGGCAGACCGGGCTCTCCTGCAATGTGTGCCATAGCAATCCACCGGAGCTGACAGCTTTCGGACGCAACTTCAAGCTGAAGGGCTATGTGCTCACTGACATGACTGCCACTGATAAGGTAGGCAACACCAAAGATCTGCTGCTGTCCAGATACATCCCGCTGTCGGTGATGGTGTTGTTGTCAAACACTTCCTTCCAGGCCAACCAGCCGGGCACACAGAACAATGCGGCGGGTTTCCCGCAGCAATTGAGCCTGTTTCTGGCTGGAGGGTATGCTTCCCACTTTGGCGGTTTGGCGCAATTGACTTACACCCATGCGGACGACCACTTCGGCATGGACAACACCGACCTGCGCTACGCCGACCAGGGGAAGCTGGGCGGCAAGGATTGGGAGTATGGCATTACCTTGAACAACAATCCAACGGTTGAAGACGTATGGAACAGCACGCCGGCCTGGGGTTTTCCGTGGATCTCGACGGCATCGGGCGTCGGCTCGATCGCTTCTCCGCTCATCGACGGCGCGCTGGGCCAGGATGTGGCCGGAATTGGCGCCTATAGCATGTGGAACAACCACCTGTACACGAACGTGTCTATTTATCGTTCAGAGCACGCCGGCGCGTCCACTCCAGTGACCGGAACAGGCTCGACCTTCAACATCAGCGGGGTTGCACCCTATTGGCGGGCAGCGTGGCAACAAAACTGGGGCGGCAATTATCTGGAAATCGGCACCTACGGCATCTACATGAGCTCCTTCCCTGGCGCGATCACCGGCCCGGAGGATCGATACGCAGACCCCTCGTTCGACTTTCAGTATGAGCGGCCCTTCGGACCCAACCTGCTGGACGTGCACGGAACCTACACGTATGAGAAAACGAATCTGGGCGCGACGTTTGGCGCGGGTGGCGCCAGCACGGCGGCGAACCACCTGAATGCATTCAAGCTGGACAGCACCTATCACTGGACCAACAAATACACCGCGACGGGAGCCATTTTCGCGACCACGGGGAACAACGACCCCTTGCTGTACGCGCCCGGGCCGCTTACGGGCAGCAACAACGGCAGCCCCGACACCAGCGGCTTTACCACGCAGTTTGCGTACTGGCCGGTGCAGAATATCGACCTAAGTTTGAACTACACCGGATACTTCAAGTTCAACGGCGCGACCACCAACTACGACGGCGCCAACCGCAATGCATCCGACAACAACACCGTGTATGCGGCGTTGTGGCTGAATTTCTAGGAGATCGCGTGGAGCAGGAAAACAAAATCCGCGAAGCCGGCGGGAATCAAAACGTCCTGGTCGTCAATCGGAGATCTTTCTTCGGAGCCCTGATGGCCATCGGTTCAGCCGGAATGGGAGCCGTGCTCGCGGTGCCTGTTCTGCGCTATGTGCTTTATCCCCTGTATGCGAAAGCGGCGGGAACCGAGTGGTCAGACGTCGGCAAGGAAAGCGAATTTGCCGACAGCAAAGAGCCGGTGCGCAAAACCATCACATTCACCCAGCGCGACGGATGGCGAGAGGTCGTGTCATCCCAATCGGTCTACGTGAGCCGCGACGAAAGCGGCCAGCTCGCGGTTCTTTCGGCGATTTGTCCCCACCTGGGTTGCAGCGTCTCCTGGCAGGCCGGCAATAACAAATTCGTGTGCCCATGCCATGGCGGCGAATTCAAGTCGGATGGACAGCACATCTTCGGGCCGCCCCCGCGTGCGATGGATCGGTTACCCGCCCAGCTCAAAGAAGGTAAGCTGCAAGTCCACTTTGAGTATTTTCGTTCCAACGTACCGAACCAGGAAAAGATCAGCTGATCGCGAAGAAGGGTGAATCCGTGGACGAAAAGGAGAAAGTGGGCGCTGCCGGAGCCGGAAGCCTTCCGAAGCGGCTGTTTCGCTGGCTGGATCGGCGCGCCGGCGTAGACAAGCTGATGAAGGAGTCTCTCGACGAGCCGATTCCAGGCGGCGCGCGACTGGCCTATGTGTTCGGCTCCGGCCTGCTCTTCATCTTCATCTCGCAGATCATCACCGGTATTTGTCTTGCGCTCTATTATGTTCCCTCCGCCGAGACGGCGCACACCAGCGTAGCCTATATCACCAAACAGGTTGCCGCGGGCGCGTTTCTGCGCAGCCTGCATTACTACGGATCCAGCGCAATGATTATTGTGCTGGCGCTGCATTTTCTACAGACGTTTCTGTATGGATCATTCAAGGGACGGCGCGAATTGTTGTGGATGTCCGGGGCGGTGCTCTCCTTGCTGGTGCTGGGCATGGGCTTCACCGGCTATTTGCTGCCCTGGGACCAGAAGGCGTATTTTGCCACCGCGGTGGGCACAAATATCGTCGGCCAGATCCCACTCATCGGTAACTGGCTGACTCGTTTGCTGCGCGGCGGCGACACCATCGGCACGCTCACGTTATCGCGTTTTTATGTTGCGCACGTTTTCTTGATTCCAGGCGCCATCTTCGCATTTATAGCTGCGCACATCTTCCTGTTCCGCAAGGCCGGTGCGGCCGGCCCTATTCACGAAGACCCTGTCGAGCCGAAGCTTGCGCCGGAAAACTTTTATCCGCGTCAGGTGTTGATGGATATGGGCATGGCGCTGCTCATCATGGTTGGCCTGGGCTTTCTTTCCTACTTCCATCCCGCAAGCCTTGGCCCCATTGCCAACCCCGCAGACACGCAGTTTCTGCCCCGCCCGGAGTGGTATTACCTGCCCATGTTCGAGTGGCTCAAGTACTGGGAAGGGCCGAAGGTGGTTTTCGCCGTCGTCGTCATTCCCGGCTTGCTGGCCACGCTGTTTTTCCTCATGCCGTTTCTGGATCGCAAGCTGGAGCGCAGGCCATGGCGCAGGCCCATTCCCGTGCTGGCCGTAGCTTTCGTCATGCTTGGAATTATCTACCTGGGAGAAAAAAGCGAATGGGACGACCGGCATGACCCCAGCGTGGCGGCACAGCTCTCCACCCAGGATCATCAGGAAAAGGCATACACCGCCGCACCGTTCGAACCATATGTCGAGTCCCCTGGGGGAACCGGCCCGATGGCGCTTCCCACCGGGCCGGTCAATCCGCTGGTGGCGCAGGGCAAGGGCATCTTTGAGGCGCACGGATGCGCCGGCTGCCACGGCGCAACTGGAACGGGAACAACGGCAGCCCCCAGTCTCGTCGGCGTAACAACCAAGTTCCCCGAGCCGCAATTGATCGCGTTGTTGCACAACCCGAATGCCAAAATGCGCGCGGGACACATGCCAGCGGTGGACATTTCCGCGAACGACATGTCGCATTTACTTGCTTATCTGGGCGTGCTCGGCACCAGCGCCGCAAATGTTCCGGCTATGACGGGCATCTCTGCGCAGCCTCCTTCGGAAACCGACGAAGGCGCTTCCAACCCAACCGGCAAGAGTAGATCGCCAACCGCTGCAGAAGGCGGCGCGGCGGCGAAGCTTTCAGCCCCCGCGGCGGCAGGCCAACAAATGTTCCAGGAGCGCGGATGCTTCGCGTGTCACGGACCGGCCGGCGTAGGAGGGAAAGCGCCGGCGCTGGCTCCGCTGATCAAAAATGTTTCCGATGCACAGATCACGCAGCTGCTGCAAAACCCCAACGCCAAGATGAAAGCCGGCGCCATGCCGCCGGTCGCGGGGACGCCGGAAGAACTTGGTTCGATCGTTGCCTATCTGCGGACGCTTACGGCTCCGCCAGCGGGCAAGCAGACGACCCCCGAGACGACTGAAACCTACGCGACGCCCTCGCCCGAGCCAACAGCTGCACCGAATGCTGCCGCTCCGGCTGCTGCGCCGCCGCCGGCGAATGCGGCGGCGAACACGACTGCTGCGGCCAGCACAAAGCCGACGCCTGGCCGCGAGCTATTCGTCTCGCAGGGCTGCTCCGCCTGCCACGGCCCCACAGCCGAGGGAACCCACTTCGCTCCCTCTCTGATCGGCGTCGGAAAGAAGTTTCCTGGCGACGCGCTGCCCACGTTGCTGCACCACCCCACCGCCAAGATGCGGAACGGGGGCATGCCTTCGGTGAAGGTGAACGACGCACAGATGGTGCAACTGGTTGCCTATCTCAACACCCTATCGACTGCGCCGGCCAGCGCACCCAATGCCCAGGGAACTCCCGCTGTCGGCGCGGCGGGGGCTCAACCGGCTTCCGTTGCCACTGGAGCAAAACCTCAGACGCCCGCGCAAGCAACCGCGCCTGTTGTGCTCAGCGCTGTGGCGATGCGCGGCCAGCTCGTATTCCAGAGCAACCGCTGCGAAACCTGCCATGGCGTGGCCGGCTTGCACGGAACCGTAGCCGCTCCGGGACTTGCCGGCACGGCGTCGATCCTTCCGGCTTCGGTCCTGGAAGACCTGCTTCGCCACCACAGCATCCGGATGCAGCAGGGCGGCATGCCCCTGACCAACATGAATGCCAAGGACATGCAGGGGCTGGTTGCGTACATTCGCTCGATGCCTGCCGGCGGGCAATGATTCTGAAACCTGCCGGCTCCATTCTTCACATGCGCGGAGCCAGTATCACGGAGTTGGGTGGCCTGGCTTAACCGTCCGCGCGAGTGGCGCGGCGGCCTGGAGTGAACCGTTTGGGATCTCGGCGCTATCGCCGAGGAAGCGTTCGTCGTCTTTGCCGGCGATGGCCGCGCGCATGACGTTGATCCAGATGGGGAGGGCGACTTTGGCGCCGGTCTCTTTTTCGCCGAGAGACTCGCGGCTGTCATAGCCGACCCATACGCCGCAGGTGACCGAGGGGGAAAACCCCAGGAACCAGGCGTCGGTGAAGTCGCTGGTTGTCCCGGTCTTGCCGCCGAGGGGATGGTTGAGCTGGGCGGCGGCCGCGCCGGTTCCGCGGTCGGCGACAGCGCGNNTGATGCCATCGGCATTCGACACCTTGCGCACCAAGCGAGGGGAGACGCGGATGCCGTCGTTGGGAAAAACGGAATAGGAAGCGACCTGCTCCTCAAGCGTGATTTCAACCGCGCCCAGTGCAATGGGCAAATAGGCAGGGATGTTCGTAGTCACTCCGAAGCGGTGGGCGAGGTCGATGACGTTGTGAATGCCGACGCGCGCGGCGAGCTTGAGGGCGGGGATGTTGCGCGACTCGGCAAAGGCGTTCTCGATGGTCATGGGGCCCTTGAAGTTGTTCTCATAGTTGTGCGGTACGTAGCTGCCGAATCTGACCGGGCTATCGTCGATAATGTCGGTGGGTTTTACACCGTCTTCGACGGCCGCCGTGTAGACGTAGGGCTTGAAGCTGGAGCCGGTCTGGCGCTCGGACTGGGTGGCGCGGTTGAATTGTGAGAGCGCATAGTCGCGGCCGCCGACCATTGCGAGAACGTCTCCATTGTTATTGTCGATGGCCAGTATAGAACCTTGCGCGCCGGAGTCCTGCTCCAGGGCGGCGCGGTGCGCAGCGCCCTCCATGGTCTCGGCAAGATGAACGTAGATCACGTCGCCGGACTTGACGAGGGCGTCGCCGTAGCGCTGGCCGGTCCATTGCCAATCGCCGGGCAGGAGGACGATTTCGGCGTTTTCCTGGCCGGGAGGCCCGATGCGGGCATGAATCTCGAGCGGCAACGCGCGGGTGACGAGGGCGTGCACGTAGTCGCCGGGGCGGGACTTCACGGCCCAGTCGGGATGCCTATAGTCTTCAAGGGTTGAGCCGGAAGTTAGGACGTTTTCAACCTTGGCCTTCCATCCGTGTTGGCGTTCGTAAACGGCGAGGCCATCGGCCACGGCACGGTTGGCAGTCTGCTGCAGATCGAGATCAAGCGTGGTCTCCACTTTCAGGCCGGCTTCGTGCACCTGCTCCGTGCCAAAGCGTTTTTCCAACTCGCGGCGGACCTCTTCCTGAAACCAGGGAGCGACCGAGCCTTCGGGTTGGGCGATATGGAGGCCCAGCGGCGCGCTGCGAGCCTGCTCCGCCTGGACGTGGGTGATGGCGCCGTCGGATTCCATTTCAGAGAGGACGAGATTGCGGCGGCGGAGAGCTTTTTCCGGATTGAGCAGCGGGGAAAAGGCGACGGGGCCTTTGGGCAGGCCGGCGAGCAGAGCCGCTTCGGTGAGGTTCAGGTCTTTGGCGTGCTTGGAAAAATAAAATTCCGATGCGGCCTCGAAGCCGTACATGCCATGGCCAAGGTAGATCTGATTTCCATAGAGGGTGAAGATTTGTTCCTTGGTGAAGGCGCGTTCAATCTGGATGGCTAAATAGGCTTCCTGCAGCTTGCGGCCTGCGGAGCGCTCAGAGGACAGGAAAAGATTGCGCGCCAACTGCATGGTCAGCGTGGAGGCGCCCTGGGCGCGCCCGTGCGAACGTATGTCATGCCAGGCCGCGCCCACGACGCGAAAGACATTGACGCCCCAATGGGACTCGAAACTTTTGTCCTCAATGGAGATGACGGCCTGGCGGAGGACGGGGGCAAAGTCGTCGTAGCCGACAATCTCGCGGCGCTCCAGAGCAAAGGAGCCGACGATGCGGCCTTTGCGATCGTAGATATCGGTGGTGGTGGAGGGGCGGAAGCGTTCGAGGTCGTTAATCTGGGGCAGATCGACGGAATAGACCAGAGTGAGTCCAGCAAGGGACCCGGTGACGACTGCAAGCAAGAGCAGAGCAACCAGAGCGGCGCGTCCCACGAACTGGCGGCGGCGCGGAAGGGTTGGTGGGGCCTGGAGCCGGCGGGACCGGACAACAAGTCGCGGTTTCAGAGGCTTTGAAGGGGTGGCAGCCAAGCGATTCAGGCCTCGTGAGCCTCCGTCTCGCAATGGCAACGAAGGAGAAGAGGCTTCAGCTTAAGGCTAGCACCTTCCTGTTAAAAGAGAATGCGCCCAACGGGTGATGCGCACCAAAGGCTGCAAGGGCGAAAGGTGAGCCTATGCAGCTTATTGAATCCGACCAGCAGTTCGAGGTCAGGCGGTTTTCGCCTTTAATAGTTGCAGCGCCTTGTCGAGAGGTTCGTCGCCCTTGGCGGGAGGCGTATCCTCGTCCTCCTGATCGACGGCCTGGCCCACGACCACGGTGGGGGTAACGGCATCGTCCTGGATCTTCTTTCCGGCCGGGCTCTGATATTTTGCAACGGTCAGCAGCAGCGCGGCGCCGTCGGGCAGCTCGATGGTTTTCTGCACTGAGCCCTCGCCGTAGGTGCGTTCGCCGACCACGTCGCCGCGCTTGGCGTCTTCAATGGCGGCGGCGGTCAGTTCCGCTGCGCCATAGGTGCCGCGGTTGACCACCACGGAGAGGGGCGCGTCGGTCATAAACAGGGCCGGATCGGCGCTGAAGGTTTGGGTGGGAAACCGCTGGCCCTGGAGGGTGGCGAGCGTCCCTTGCTTGACGAAGAAATTGGCCAGGCGGATCCCCTGCTGTGCATCGTCGCCGGAGGAGTCGCGCAGGTCGAGAAGGATTTTGCGGTTCTTGCCGGCTGCCTTGAGTTTGGCAGCGATTTCATCGACGCGGGCGGGGGTGAGCAGGCCGGCCTTGAGGTAAAGGATAGAGGAATTCTCGTATTGCTGTTCGCCGAGGGCGGGAGGCGCGGTAATGTCGCGGGTCAGGGTCAACTTGTCAGGGTCGGCCTTGCGGGGGCGCACCACGGTGAGGCTGACCGAGGTTCCGGGCTTGCCGTCGAGCATCAGGCGGATGACCGCCAGGGAGAGTTCGCGGGTGGACTGATCGCCGATGGACTCGATCACGTCGCCGTCGGAAAGGTGCTCCTTGTCGGCGGGTGAGCCGGGCAACACGCTCACGATGTCGGCGTAGCCGAAGCGTTTGGAGACGATGAGGCCGATCTGGGCCACGCCGGTGGACGGCCGATCCTTGTAGATTTTGTACTCGGTGGGGGTGAGGTAGCTGGAATCGGCATCCAGCGATTCCAACAGCCCGTGGAGCGCGCCAGTGGTGACGTCGTTCATGTTGGGATCGGTGACGTAATCGGTCTGCACTTTGCGCAGGACTTCGCCGTAAACGCCGATTTGGCGATAGGCGCCGTCCTGGTCTGCGCCGGCATGCACGCCAAGCAGGCCGAATTCACCCAGGCCAAAGCCAAGACCGAGGGCGGCAAAGATTGCCACGGAAAGCACGAAGACAGAACGCTGGAAAAATCGAGGCACACACACCGCCGGGCGGGCCAGAAGTGAGACCGGGCCGCACACCCTATAGACGCAATGATAGCAAAAAAAGAGATCGGGGGTCGCGGTCGAGGACTTTACCGCTGTGAGAGCACGTCGTGAAGCCTCCCCATGCCCAGCGTCCGATCCGCCACCAAACGCTTGAATCGCGGGTTCTCCGCCTGCAAGTGCTTCATCTGGCGAGCTTATTGGGCGAACCTGGTTCCCGCCCGTGCAAATCAATATCGGGCAATACGCTTAAAAGTGGCGGATGGAATCGCCGGGGCCGGTGGGTGGGGAGTCGGGCGGGGCGACGCTATGTTCACTGGTACGTTCGACGTGGCTCTCAAGCGAGCGGCTGACCAGGTCGCGGGAGCCGAGGCCCACCGCGAGGGCGAGCGTGAGGACGATGCCGCCGAAGAGAATCCCAAAGGCCAGTTCAGCCACGACGCCGCCAACGTCGAGGTGGTCGAGGACCATTGCGGCTGTAAGCACCAGCACGAGCCACTTGATGCCGAGTGAAAGGAAGCGTGCGTACTGGAGTTGCAAGTTGACCGCTCCGATGAGGACTGAACGCGCCAGGTAGCGTGCGATCAGTGTGCCGGCGATGAGCAGGAATATGGCTCCAACTACATGGGTGAGATAGGGAAGAAACGAGATCGGGAGAGTCGCCGCCGATGCGTAGGATGCGTCGAAGGCGGAGACGCCGATGATGAGTCCAAGCAGAACGCACACCCAGAACGAGCCGCGGGCGATCAGCGCGGAGGGCGAAGTCGCGGGTGTCCAATCGGCATTGCCCCTGGTGCGAGTGAGGTAATCGTCAAATTTTGCGACGGCAAGTATGCGCCTCAGCAACGCGGAGAGCACCATGCCGACCAGCGTAAATACAATCAGGGCAACAAAGAAAGCCAGAATACCCGGCAAGACGGCGATGAGGAGCGACAGGACGCGGTAGATCGATTGATGAAGCGCCTCGGACATATGACGCCAGATCGTGGCGTTATCGGTGTAAGCAGTCTGCGCGGCCTGGCTTGAGCTGGTCTGGAACACGGTAGCGAGGAAGTTCTGCATTAGACTCACTCCTTGAATCAATTCTCTTGGTGCTTGCCGGAACGGATCAGGATCACATTGCGGTTAACCGCTCCGTTGTTGCTCAATTCGACCGCCGCGGGGGAAGCTGGGCCATCGAAACTTGTGTCGCAGGTGGATTCGGTGACTCATGGATTAAACCGGTCTGGCCAGCGCCAGCGCGAAACAAGATAGGGCTTTTCGGCCTCAAAGGCGGCGGCGACGGCTTCAATGTGGCGTTCTGGGCCTGTCCCGGAGGCGGTGATGTTGAAATGGCTTGCGACCCATGCCAGGTAAAGCGGGATGAGCGCTCCGAGGAGGTGCCCGCGATTGATGGTGCGGAGCCGGTAGGCGAGCAGAAAGTCGAAGACAATGCGCGCCCAGAGGCTCTCAGGCAT
>PMOF01000029.1:13567-13911 GCA_003162495.1 Acidobacteriaceae bacterium | reverse complement strand
GTGGATGGTGCTTTCGTCGCGGGATGGGGTGCCTGCGGTAGCTGGCGAGGACGTTGCCAGAATGACGCTTTGGTGTCGATGTCGGCGAAGAGTGAGCCTGTGACCGAAGCCAGGATGGCGTTGATGTCGGCTTCGGAGGGCTGAGGAATTGCGCGTGGGCCAACCTCGAACTCGTTTACCGTGAATCCGGCGACTGCGGCTTCGTTGATGGGCCAAAGCAACGCCTCGCTCTGGTTGAGCGTGGGGAAGCGCTGGGCGGCGGCGGAGAGGCGCTCAGCCATGCGGAGCGAGAGGCCGAGGTCGACGGCCAGAGGAAAGCGGGCCCGGGATGCGAAGAGAGCGCG
>PMOF01000029.1:13236-13529 GCA_003162495.1 Acidobacteriaceae bacterium | reverse complement strand
AGCTGGTGCGCGTTCACGAAGTCAGCGGGTGTGAGAGTCCAGGTAAGGTTGGCTGCGGGAATGGGAACGATGCGGAGATTGGGCGAGGTGTCAGATGGGACCGCATCCGGGGTAGCAATCATCAGTCCTTCCGCCGGAAAGATCGAGGTCAGGTTGGCGAGCAGGCTTTCGAGTTGCTCAGGCAGCATGGCGGTGAGCAGGACGAGGAGGCCGGGATCGGAAAGCGCCGAAGGGATATTGATGTCGGAAATAGAATTCGCTGTCGCCATGAATACTTTCCAGGGAGATTGGTG
>PMOF01000029.1:0-13204 GCA_003162495.1 Acidobacteriaceae bacterium | reverse complement strand
AGGCGCCAAGCAACGCCTGAGACTGCTGGGCCGACGGCAACAGCGCGGGGTTGGCAGCGATGGTCTCACGGTAGGCGCGGAGGAACTCGGAGGAGGCTGTGTTCTGCCAGAAAATGGCCCAGAGGGTCAGGCTATCGGAATCGGCGGTGCGTGTGCGTTCGCGATTTTCAGCGAGGAATCGATCGAGCCCGGTGTGCGCGGCGTAAGAGAGCGAGCGGATCATTCCGGCCACATCTTTCAGAGGTGATTGCTTCTGGCGCCTTTCGGCGAGGTGCCTGGCCGGTTCACCCTCAAAATCAATCAGGACGAAGTCGCCTGGCTCGACCCGCGGGCCTTCTTCTGGTTTGAGTGAGGTCCCTCTCGTCCTCAGGGTCTGGCCCAGGTGGAAGTCGCCGTGAATGCGGATGCGCTGTCCCGCGGCCGTTGACGCTGTAATTGCGTTGGCGCGGGCAAATAGGTCGATGCGCCGCGAAAGGAGCAGGGCGGCGGCGTCTGCTGTGAGGTCCTTAAGGGTGGATAGTTTTAATTTCAAAGCCTCCAGGGTCGAGGTGATCTGGGCGTCGATTTGGCGCGCGTCGCGGGTGAGGTCTTCGGAGGTGAAAGTCTCGGCGGCGAACGCAGGATCACCGGTGGGCGTGGCCAGTGCGAGGTGCATTTGGGCGGTGCGGCGGCCGAGCAGAGCGGCGGCTTCGAGCGAGGTACGGGCGTATTCAAGGGCCTCGTTGCGGGGTTTGCGGTCATTCAAGAAGCTGGGGGCGGGCGCGTGGGGGGGCGCTGGCAAAACGGCGACGGAGGCGAAGAAGCCAGAGAGCTGCTCAAGAAACCATTGCCAGCCATCGCCCTGAGTGGCCACCAGGCTCTGCAGCATGGCGACCGTCGTTTTCTCGCCCCTGGCCGAAGTCACCGCAATCTCGCCCAGGAAGGGCGCAATATGAGAAAAGTGGGCCACATCGGTAAGGAAGCGGCCGATTTCAACGTCGGGATTATCGCCTGATTGCAGACGTCTGAACAGCTTCAAGATGAAGTGTTGGCCATACATGATTGAAGTGTTGGATTGCTCTGCGGAACTTACGCGCGCAGGCAGATTTTCGGGTAGGTCTGTGGCGGCGAACGTGGCGGACGCGAGCGCCTCCAGGCGATCTATGCCTGGAGAGTCACCGGCGGCCGGCGATTCGCGGGGCTGCAGCCTTTGAGCACCCGGGGAATGCGCAGTGGTGGCATCTGTGCGCGGCGCTGCGGCCGCTTCGCCGGGTTGAGCGCTGATGGGCACCGGCGCGACGGGAAGACCGGCGGCCGGCGAGGCGGATGGGGCGCCAACTTCTTTTTGATCGTGCACCGGCACAATTGAGGGTGGACCGGTGGGCGCAGGACGTGCTGGCGCTGCTTCGCCGACGCCGGGGAATTCTTTGCCCGTGTGGCCAACGGCCGCGGCAGCCTGGGAGGCAGCGCTCTCAAGAGCGGTGATGCGCGCGTTGGAGAGCCTTAGACTGGCGTTCCGCCGAATGAGAGTGAGCAGTGTCTGGCGGAAGTCTTCGCAGGTGGTGGCGTCGTGGAGGACCAGGGGGCCATTGGGAGTTGTAAGGGTGGCGAGGATCTTCAAGGGGTTGTTTGCAGTCAGGTCGTCGGCGTCTGCAGCGGTGCTGAAGGCGAGCGGAATCTGATAGGTGTCGGAGGGGCCGTCGGAATAGGCAATCTCAACGAACAACAGGACTGAAGCCATGATCCTGTCGGCGGCGTGGTTTGCCGCATTTAGACTTTCAGGGCTGGCGGCAGGCAGCTCTATCCATTCGAGCACGCGCGCGGATTGGATATTGCGCGTTTTGGCTCCAAACCAGCGTTGGCGCGGCAGCCAGGCTGGAAGCAGGGTTTCAATCAGGGCCAGTCCGTGGCCGGCGATCAGGCCGGACCATCCTCCGGTCAGCAGATCGAGCGCGGCGGCTTCGTTTGCCGCAATGTCTCCAGCGGATTCCACTTGGGGCTCGGCCAGCGGTTCCAGCTTGGTGCCGGGGGGCTGCAGTTCGAGCCACAGAAAGGAATAGGGAGCGAGAGTGATCGCGTAGGGCGTCTCATTGATGGGGGGGAACGGAACGTAGCCTAGCATCTCGACCGGCTCGTGGCCCTTGTAGTCAGTCAGGTCGAGCGAAACGGGCTGAGCGAAACGGCTTAAATTGGCCACGCAGAGAATCGTCTCGCGGGAGCCGTCGCCGCGATCGAGGTCGCGGATGTAGGCGAGGATTTTGCGGTTGGCCGGATTCAAGAACCGAAGGGTTCCGCGGCCGAAGACCTGGAAGAGTTTGCGCAAGGCGATCATGTTGCGGGTCCAGTGCAGCAGGCTGGACTGGTCGCTGAGCTGGGCTTCCACGTTGATCACCTGGTATCCGTAGATGGGATCCATGACCACGGGAAAGTAAAGCCGCGCAGGGTCGCACCTGGAGAAACCGGCGTTGCGGTCGGAGTTCCACTGCATGGGGGTGCGGACGCCGTTGCGGTCGCCGAGGTAGATGTTGTCGCCCATACCGAGCTCGTCGCCGTAGTAGAGGATGGGCGTACCGGGGAAGCTGAGCAGGAGCGAGTTCAACAGCTCGATGCGGCGCCGATTGTTATCGACCAGGGGCGCGAGACGGCGGCGAATCCCGACGTTGACGCGCATGCGGGGGTCGGCAGAATAAGCGAAGTACATGTAATCGCGCTCGTCGCTGGTGACCATCTCCAGCGTGAGCTCGTCGTGATTGCGGAGAAATAATCCCCACTGGCAATTGTCGGGAATGGGCGGCGTCTGAGCCATGATGTCGGTAATCGGCAGGCGATCTTCCTGGCGAAGGGCCATGTAGATGCGCGGCATCAGCGGGAAGTGGAAGGCCATGTGGCATTCATCGCCGTCGCCAAAATAAGGACGGACGTCGGCGGGCCACTGGTTGGCTTCGGCCAGCACCAGCCGGTTGGCGTATTCGGCGTCAATGGTGGCGCGGAGGGCCTTGATAACGGTATGAGTCTCCGGCAAATTTTCGCAGGTGGTGCCATCCCGTTCGACCAGGTAAGGAATCGCATCCATGCGCAGCGCGTCGACGCCCATGTCGAGCCAGAAACGCATGGCCTTGAGAACTTCTTCGATGACCACGGGGTTATCGAAGTTGAGATCGGGCTGGTGCGCGAAGAACCGATGCCAGTAGTAGGCTTTGGCCGCCTCGTCCCAGGTCCAGTTGGACTTTTCCGTGTCGGTGAAGATGATGCGCGCGTCCTTGTAGAGCTGGTCGGTGGAGGACCAGACGTACATTTCGCGCGCCGGGGAGCCCGGCGGCGCGATGCGTGCGGCCTGGAACCAGGGATGTTGATCGCTGGTGTGATTGATCACCAGCTCAATCATCACCTGCATGTTGCGCTGGTGAGCAGCGTCCAGGAAAGTCTTGAAATCGTTCAGGGTGCCATATGACGGATTGACATCGACGTAATTGGCGATGTCGTAACCGTCGTCGCGCAAAGGCGAGGGAAAAAAGGGTAGGAGCCAGATGCAGGTAATGCCCAGGTCCTGGAGATAATCGAGCCGCGAGAGCAAACCGGGGAAGTCGCCGATGCCGTCGCCGTTGGAGTCGGCGAAGGCGCGAACGTGAAGCTCGTAGATGATTGCGTCTTTGTACCACAGCGGATCGGTTGCGCTTGCCAGCTTCTTCACTCTTTAACTTCTCCGAGAGTTTTGGACGCGTTATCCGTTACTTGCGAGGGAGAAAGGGCCGGTTTGGGCGCCAAAATCGCCGGCGCGGCCTTGCGGTCGACATCACGCACTCATGGCTATCTTTAGTGTAGTCGCGACGCCGTAACCGCGTGTATTCGCTGACCAGCAGGGAAATAACCCGATCCTCTTTCATTTAGATTCTGTTTATCAATGGCGAGGCAAAATTGTCCTATTTAGAACGCAGAATGGCCAACAGGAGCGGGGTATTCATCGATGCGGAGCAATGCATCCTTGCTTTTGGAGTCGCTTCCATCTGCAACCCGCGCAACCAAGCGGCATTTTGTAGATCCCAATTCCAGTGTATGTTTTTGAATTGATTGGTGGCGGAGGGCAGGATCGAACTGCCGACCTACGGGTTATGAATCCGTCGCTCTAACCATCTGAGCTACTCCGCCGGGAGGGCGCAACCGGTGAGGCAGCACCAGCTTAGATGATACGGGCGGGTGGATTGGAGGTCAAACCCTGCCGGGCGCGGTAGAGGTGGGGCACTGGACACGATGCGTCATTCTTCTTCGGCTGCTGTAAACTCGGCTGCATGAGTATGTTGCGCATTGCCGGGGTGATCCCTGCGCGGCTGAATTCGACGCGGCTGAGCCGCAAGGTGCTGCGCCCGATTGCCGGGCGGCCGATGGTGGAGTGGGTATGGCGCGCGGCGGCTGGCAGCGGGCTTATGGACCCCGTGGTGGTGGCCGCGGACTCAGAGGAGGTGGCCTCGATTTGCCGTCAGTGCGGCATTCCGGTGGCAATGACTTCGGCGGACTGCGCTAGCGGGTCGGACAGGGTGCGGGAGGTGGCGCGGACGATCGACGCGGACATTTACGTCAATATCCAAGGCGACGAGCCGACACTGACGCCGGAGTTTTTTCCGCCGCTGCTTGCGCTGTTTGAACGGCCTGAGGTCGAGGTGGCTACGCTGGCGGTGCGCTGTCCGAACAAGGAAATAGCCGACCCCAACGCGGTGAAAGTGGTGACGGCTCTGGATGGGCGCGCGCTTTATTTTTCGCGGGCCACAATTCCGTTCGATCGGGATCACGTGAGCGACGGGGCAGGCTTTACCGGGTACCGCAAGCATCTGGGAATCTATGCGTATCGGAAGGTGGCGCTGGAGCGCTTTGCGGCGCTGGAGCCTTCATGGTTGGAGCGGGTAGAGCGGCTGGAACAATTGCGCATGCTGGATAACGGAATCGATATTTATGTGGCGGCTGCGCCACGGGACACGATTGGCGTGGATACGGAAGAGGATCTGGCGAGGGCAGAGGCGATTCTGCGCGGGAAATCGCTTCCGTAGTCGATCGGCATCGTGGTTCGATCAGAAATCGGAATTACGCGCAAGAATTGGATAGCGTGCCCCGACACCAATGGGCGACGATGGTTTTCATGAATACTACATCTCAGTTGACACTTACGAGCGAGACTGGACTGATGCCGGCACTTGATTCCGAGATCGCCTGGCGGCAGATTCTGAGCCGGGACGCGGCGGCGGTGTTTTTCTATGCGGTGACGACGACGGGGGTTTTCTGCCGACCTAGGTGCACGAGCAAACGGCCGCTGCGGAGCAATGTGCGGTTTTTTGACTCCGCGGAAGCGGCGCGTGCGGCCGGGTTTCGCGCCTGCAAACGCTGCAACCCGACCGCTGCAGAGAGCAGCCGGTTGGAAAAAGTTCGTGCTCATTTAGAGGCGCATCTGGATCGCGCGGTGCCACTCGCGGAGTTGGGGCGGGTGGCAGGGTTGAGTCCCTTTACGGTGCAGCGGCTGTTCAAACAGGGGCTCGGAGTGAGCCCGCTGCAATATCAGCGGGCGCTGCGGGCGGGATCGCTGCGCAACGCGTTGAAGCAGGGAGCCAACGTAACAGAGGCAATCTACGAGGCCGGGTTCGGGTCGTCGAGCCGGGCGTATGAGAGTGCGCAATTGGGTATGACGCCGGCCAGGTTTGCGCAGGGCGGGCGCGGCGAACGGATCGGCTATACGACGGCGCGGACGGCGTTCGGGTGGCTCGTAGTGGGGGCGACTCAGCGCGGGCTGTGCTGGCTGGCTTTGGGGGGAACGGCGGCCGAGGCGGCAGCTAGTTTGCGCGCGGAGTTTCCTTTGGCCGAGTTGCGGCGCGATGTGGGGCTGTCGCGCCTGGTGGATGCGGCGGTAGGGATGGTGGCCGGGAAGACGGCAGCCACGGAGTTGGCGCTGGACCTGCGCGGAACGGCGTTTCAGTTACGGGTGTGGCAGGCGCTGCGGGCGATTCCGCGCGGGGAGACGCGGAGTTATAGTGAGTTAGCACGGGAGTTAGGTGAGCCTAAAGCTACGCGCGCCGTGGCCCGGGCTTGCGCCACCAATAGGGTAGCGCTGTTGGTGCCGTGCCATAGGGTGGTCAGCGCGAGCGGCGCGCTGACCGGGTATCGCTGGGGCGTGGAGCGGAAAAAGCAACTGCTGGAGGCGGAAGGGGCGCGATCGGGCCGCTGAAAATGAAGAGTCGGCCCGGTCTGGAGCGAGGTTAGAGGCGCGCGCCGCCGGAGGCCTGGATGGTTTGTCCGGTGAGCCAGGCCGAATCGTCCGAGGCCAGGAAGGCTGCAACTGTGGCGATGTCATCCGGCTGACCGATGCGGCCGAGCGGGGTTTCCTTCTCAGTTTGCTTCTGGAAGTCGCTGCCGATGAAGCCCGCGGCGTGGACGCCTTCGGTTTCGACCATGCCGGGATTGAGCGAGTTGACGCGAATCTGCCGGGGGCCGAGTTCCTGCGCGAGCGCGCCGGTGATGGAATCAACCGCGCCCTTTGTTGCGCTGTAAACGGAGGCGGTGGCCAAGCCGCTGGCGACGATGGAACCGATGTTGACGATGCTACCGCCCTTGGGATCGAAGTGGCGCAGGGCCGCCTGCGTGGTGAGGAGCAGACCGAGCACATTGACGTTGAACTGCTTGTGGAAGTGCTCGGGGGTGACGGCTTCAATTGGACCGAAGTCGTAGATGCCCGCGTTGTTGATGAGGGTGGTAATGGGGCCGAATTCGTTGGCGGTTTTCTCGACCAGCGGACCGATGGAATCGGGATCAGCAAGGTTGGCCTGGACGGCGATGGCTTTGCCGCCGCCGGCCTTGATTTCGGCTACGATTTTTTCGGCCGCGACTTTGCTGCCTGAGTAGTTGACGGCTACGGCTGCTCCGCGCGCGGCGAGCTCTCGGGCGATGGCGGCGCCAATGCCCTTGGATGCGCCGGTGACCAGCGCCACTTTGCCTTGAAGATTGTTTACCTGGGTTTTGCTCATTGCATTGCTCCATTTTCAAAATATCATCACTTCGACATTTCGACGACTGTCGAATTGATTGGGCAGCGCAGAAAAAGATTCAAAACGAATGTGGGAATCCTTTTGGAAAGGTTTCAGGCGCGGGTTTTGCGGGGCTGCCCGATGGACTCGAGGCTTGCCAGGAACGATGTCCATATCTCCCCGCGTAAGTGAAGGAAGACGAATTTTCCGGCGCGCTTGGTGCGCACCAGGCCGGCTGCTTCGAGCTCCTTGATGTGGTGGGAGAGTGTGGCCGGGGAGATGGACAAAGCAGCAAGTACTTCGCCGCAACCCACCGGACAGACCGCGCATGCGATGCGATTGAAGAGCTGAAAGCGGTGCGGATCGGCGAGGGCTTTAAGGATGGCCAATTGCCGGGGGCGAGAGAGGCGAATCGCATTGGCACGTGGTCCTGGGGGCGTTTGGTCGTTTGAGGGGACTGCGATTCGTTCCATTCCGGGACTCCGCCTGTTGGATGTTATCCTAGCGTAGCTGGAAGCATACGAATTCATTGCCCGCACTTGAGAAGACTGCGGGCCAAAGCGAGGGAAAATGGCAGCTTCAACACTGGAAGTGACGGAACTGGGTTACAAGGTAGCGGACCTGGGTTTAGCGGACTGGGGGCGGAAAGAAATTACGATCGCCGAGCACGAGATGCCGGGATTGGTGTCGATCCGGAACAAGTATGCGGCGGGGAAGCCGCTGGCAGGGGTGCGGATTACGGGATCGCTGCACATGACGATCCAGACGGCGGTGCTGATTGAGACGCTGGTGAGCCTGGGCGCGGAGGTTCGGTGGGCGAGCTGCAACATTTTCTCGACGCAGGATCATGCGGCGGCGGCCATTGCGGCGACGGGAGTTCCGGTGTTTGCGTGGAAGGGCGAGTCGCTGGAGGAGTATTGGTGGTGCACTTACCAGGCGCTGAATCACAAGGGCGGCAAGGGGCCACAGTTAGTGGTGGACGACGGCGGCGATGTAACTCTGCTGATTCACAAAGGGTATGAGTTAGAGAACGGGGATAAGTGGGTGGATTCGCCTTCCGGCAGCCACGAAGAGAAAGTGATCAAGGACCTGCTGAAGAAGGTGCATGCGGAGGATCCGCAACACTGGCACAAGGTTGCGAAAGAGTGGCGCGGCGTTTCCGAAGAGACGACGACGGGCGTGCATCGGCTTTACAAGATGATGGAGCAGGGCAAGCTGCTGGTTCCGGCCATCAATGTGAATGACTCGGTGACTAAGTCGAAGTTCGATAACTTATATGGTTGCCGCGAGTCATTGGCCGACGGGATCAAGCGGGCGACCGATGTGATGGTCGCGGGCAAGGTCGCGGTGATCTGTGGCTATGGCGATGTGGGCAAGGGCTCATCGCATTCGCTGCGTGGCATGGGCGCGCGGGTGATCGTGACCGAGGTCGACCCGATCAATGCGCTTCAGGCGGCGATGGAAGGATTCGAAGTGACCACCATCGAAGATACGCTGGGACGCGGAGATATCTATGTAACCTGCACCGGTAACGTGGACATTATTACGCTCGATCACATGAAGAAGATGAAGGACCAGGCGATCGTGTGCAACATCGGGCACTTCGACAACGAGATCCAGGTGGATCCGCTGAACGCCGAGAAGGGCGTGAAGAAGCTCAATATCAAGCCGCAAGTGGATCAGTACACTTTTCCCGACGGGCACAGCATCTTTGTGCTGGCGGAGGGGCGGTTGGTCAATCTTGGCTGCGCAACGGGGCATCCGAGCTTTGTGATGAGCAACAGCTTTGCCAACCAAACGCTGGCGCAACTGGACCTTTGGGAGAAGAAGGACAGTTACAAGGTGGGCGTGTATGTGTTGCCGAAGCATTTGGATGAAGAAGTGGCGCGGCTGCATCTGGAAAAGATAGGTGTGAAGCTGACCACACTTAGCAAGAAGCAGGCGGAATATCTGGGCGTGCCGGTGGAAGGACCTTACAAGGCGGAGAGTTACCGGTACTAAGGTCGGTGGTATCCCAGGTCTCAAGATCGAGACCTGGGGCACCCCGGCGAATCATCACCCCAGCGACGAAGACCTGTCGCCGTGGACCCCGAGACCAGCGGCGCCCCCGGCTATTTCCGGGATTGAGTCTTAGCCTTTTCTGGAATTATTCTAATCTCAAAAAGTTTGGGCCACAGTTTGCCTGTGACGAAGAGGCGGTCGTGCTCTGGGTCATAGGCTATTCCGTTGAGAACGGCTTCGGGGTTGGTGCGTTCGCTTGCGGGGAGCAAGCCGGCGAGGTCGATGAAGCCGAGGACTTTGCCGGTGGCCGGCGCGATGCGGACGATGCGGTCGGAGTGCCAGATGTTGGCGTAGACCTGGCCGTGGATGTATTCGAGTTCGTTGAGCTGGTCGATGGGCTTGCCGCGGTCCTTGACGACGACTCGGCGCACCTCATGGAAGGTGGCCGGATCGAGAAAGCGGAGGGTCGCGGTGCCGTCGGAGAGGATGAGGCTCTTGCCGTCTTCGGTGAGGCCCCAGCCTTCGCCTGTGTAGGGCAAGGTGCGCAGGAAGCGGAAGGTGGCGCGGTCGTAGACCAGGGCGATGTAGTTTTTCCAGGTGAGTTGGACGAGGTTGGCGCCCCAGGATGCGAGCCCTTCAGCGAAGTATTGGCTGGGAACGTCCTGGAACTGAAGAATGCGGCCGGTTTCGAGGTCTTCCTTGCGCAGGGATGAGTGACCGTTGAGGCCGGTGCTCTCATAGAGATATCCATCAAGATAGATAAGTCCCTGGGTGTAGGCCTGCTGGTCATGGGGATAGGCGTGAACGATCTGGTAGGTGTCGGCTGCGTGCGTTGGCGCGGCCAGGACCAGGAGGGACAGGGCGAGAACGGTGCGGCCGAGCCCCACGCAGCCAGCGAACAGCGGCATGTTCAGAGGCCCCCGTGAAAGCGGCCGAAGGCGCGGGCGAGCATCACGGACATGATAAGAAAGCCTGCGGCGACGATGAGGACCTGGCAGGTGTTGTGCAGGCTGAAGACGCCGATGCGGAAGATGAGAACCCAGGCGACGGCCAGGTTGAAAAATCCCCAGAGGACGTTGACGGTGGAGGAGGATAAGCCTTCACCCGGGGGCTTGGCGAAGGGACTCTGGAATGGGCGGCCGGAAATTCCGTTGCCTAGATGGGGAAGGCAGTTAGACAGGAATGCGCCGCCGAAAAAATACGAAACATAGTGATACCAGTGCATGGTGGGTCCCTTCAGATTGCCGACGCGATCGTCAGCAGATATTTTAGCTTGCGCCGAGGTAGATGAAGCGGGCTAGGAAAAGGGCGGCAAGGAGATAAAGAAGCCAGTCCTGGCGACGGAATTTGCCGGCGGCGAGGTGGAGCAGGGCCCAGGAGATGATGCCGAAGCCGAGGCCGTTGGCGATGGAGTAGGTAAGCGGAATGAGGATGAGGGTGAGGAACGATGGGACGGCGACGAGCGGGTCGGTCCAGCGAATTTCAGTAATGGTGGCGAGCATGAGAGAGCCGACCAGGATGAGCGCGGGGGCAGTGGCGGCGGGCGGGACGATGCCAACGAAGGGAGCCGCGCCGATGGCTCCGAGGAAGAGCAGTCCGGTGACGATGGCGGTGACGCCGGAGCGGCCTCCGGCAGCGACGCCGGCAGTGGATTCAACGTAACTGGTGACGGTGGAGGTTCCGACCATGGAGCCGAATACGGTGGCGGTGGCGTCGGCGAGGAGAATGCGGTTGAGGCGGGGAATGGAGTGGTCGGATGCGATGAGGCCTGCGCGCTTGGTGACGGCGACCAGGGTTCCGAGGTTGTCGAAGAGGTCAACAAAGAAGAAGACGAAGACGATTTCAAGCAGCCCCTTGTTGATGGCGCCGAGGATGTCGAGCTTGAATGCGGTGGCAGCCAAGGCGTGAAAGCCGCCGGGAGCGGGCGTCCAGTGAACGAGGCCGAAGGCCCAGGCGATGGCGGTGATGGAGAGCACGCCGATGAGAATGGAGCCGCGGATTTTTTTGACTTCAAGAGCGACCATGAGGATGAGGCCGAAGAGAGCGAGAGCCGTGGTGGGGCTGCGGATGTTGCCGAGGGTGACGAGGGTATCAGGGTCGGCGACCACCAGGCCAGCGTTGCGGAAGCCGATGAAAGCGATGAAGAGGCCGATGCCGCTGGCGACGGCGGCGTAAAGCTCATGGGGTATGGAGCGCAGAATCATTTGGCGGATGCCGGAGGCGGTGAGCGCGAGAAAGATGATGCCGGAAAGAAAGACCGCTCCCAGGGCCGTTTGCCAGGGGATGTGCATCTTGAGGCAGACGACGTAGGTGAAATAGGCGTTGAGGCCCATGCCGGGGGCCAAGGCAATCGGATAGCGGGCGACCACGCCCATGAGGATGGAGCCGAAGGCCGCGGACAGGCAGGTGGCGGCGGTGAGGGCGGCGAGCGGCATGCCGGATGCGGACAGGATGGCCGGATTGACCAGGACGATATAGGCCATGGTCAGGAAGGTAGTGACGCCGGCGAGAATTTCGGTGCGCCAGTTGGTTCCCAGGCGGGTGAATTCAAAATAGGTTTCGATTCGCTTGCGCATAGGCGGGTGCCTTTAGAAGAGCACACACCGCGCGCTGCGCAAAGAGAATTCCACCTGCGGTGGGGCAGGCGCTGCTTCGCGGCCACCTGTGGGATTTGGGTGATGGGAGGGATGAGAGGGATTTTTTCGAGGGAAGGGTGGCCATCGGCCTTTCCGCTTGCAATGCCTTGAACTTCGAGGTACTATGGTTTGCGATGGCAGGGCGAGAAACCAATCCGAATTTCATGAACGGGGTTCCGGAGCTGCTGATCCTGCGGCTGCTCAAGCAGGAGGAGATGTACGGCTACGAGATTGTTCATGCGATCCGCAGCCGCACGGACGAAGTGATCGCTGTCGGCGAAGGGGTGGTCTATCCGGTGCTGCACGGGCTGGAGCGCGAGGGGGCGCTCAAGGCGCGGCGCAGAACGGTCAATGGACGGAGCCGCATTTATTACTCCGTAACGGCTGCGGGATCGCGGCGATTAGCGGACCTGTCGGCGACCTGGACCGATCTGACATCGGCAATTCAAAAGATGCTTACGGGAGGGCATCATGCCAAAATTCTTCAGTGAACTTCGCGAGAAGCTGCTGCGAGCGGGCGTGGCACCGCGGCATGTGCGGCGCTATTTGAACGAACTGCGCGATCATTTCGCCGACTTGAAGGCCGAGGAGCAATCCGCTGGCCGTGGAGCGGCGGATGCCGAATCCGCGGCGCTGGTGCGGCTGGGCGGGTTAAATGACCTCGTCAAGGCGATGGTGGAGCAGCGCCAGTTCCAATCGTGGTGCGCGCGCGCTCCCTGGGTGCTGTTCGGGCTGACCCCGCTTGCGCTGCTGGCGCTCGCCTGGTCTGGCGCGTTGTTTATTTTGTGGTCGGGCTGGCAGATGTTTTTGCCAGGTGCGGAAACGCCGTTCGGCGTTCACCCGGGTCCGCACCGGCTTTTCGAACTCTCGAATATCTATTTTCAGGTGGGCCGGATGATCTATTTCTTCGCGCCCATTGTGATCGGCTGGGGAGTCGCCATCCTGGCAGCACGGCAAAGATTGCGGGCGGTTTGGCCTGGGGTTGGTTTTGTGCTGATTGCACTGGCCGCCGGCACGCTCGAGGTTCACGCCCGTCGCCCGGATGGCCCCAGCGGCGCAGGACATGTGAGCATGGGTTTTGCGAGCGGGCCTGCTCAGCAGGTGATTTCAGCAGACCTGGTTCATGCGCTGGTATTTATCTTGATTATGGTGACGCCGTATTTGATTTGGCGCGTGCAGCGCGTTTTAAGAATCGCAAGACAACAAATCCCGCAGAGGTAAACAATAGCTCCCGCGTCGATTTGACGAGGGGGGAACGAGTAGGCTTGACTGGCAGGGATGGTTTCGCCGCACCGAGGGCGAATTCCCGCTTCCTTGTCCTGGTCTTTCGCTGACCGGCGACGTTCCCCCAACATGCCACAGAGGAGATTTTGTTATGCCTACGATCACTACCAAGGATGGAACTGAAATTTACTACAAGGACTGGGGAACGGGGCAGCCCGTGGTCTTCAGTCATGGCTGGCCGTTGAATGCGGATGCATTCGAAGACCAGATGCTGTTTCTCTCGTCGCATGGATACCGCACCATTGCGCATGACCGGCGCGGACACGGGCGATCGGGCCAGCCATGGAATGGAAACGATATGGA
>PMOF01000214.1 GCA_003162495.1 Acidobacteriaceae bacterium | reverse complement strand
GGCCTCTCTGCGTGGTGGCCGGGCAATTGATCGAGAAGCACCACATTAAGCAGCGACTTATGTACCTGGATGCGGCCGTTGTAATCGATAAACCCGAGCTTGCGAAAGCGATTCATGAAGAAGCTGACGCGCGACCGGGTGGTGCCGATCATGTCTGCCAGCGTCTCTTGTGTGATGGGCGGGATGTAGGTGTCAGGTTCGCCGGGCTTGCCATACTCCGCCATGATCAGCAAAATCCGCGCCAGGCGTTTTTCGCTGGAGTTGAAGAGTTGATCCACCAGATCGGCCTGGGTGCGCATGCTGCGTGCAAGCAGAAACTTCAGGAAGATGTCGGCGAATGAAGGTTCGGAATGCATGACGCGGACCATCTCCTCTCTTTTGATTTTGAGCGCCGAGCAGGGGCTCAACGCCGTGGCAGTAGCCAAGCGCAGCCCAGCCACCGCGGCAAGGCACTCCTCGCCCACAAAGTCGCCGGCGGAAAGAAGAGTGATCGTTGCTTCTTTCCCGATTTGCGAAACCACCGTGAGCTTGGCGCGCCCTTTTTGAAGATAAAAGACGGAGTCGGCCGGGTCGCCCTGGCAAAAAAACGTTTCCTTCTGCTCCAATTCAACTATGCGCCGGCCCAGGCCGGCATTCGCAAGGAACGCGGCAGCAGAGAAGGCCGTACCTTTTAGGTCAATCGTCAATCGGCAACCTCGTTTGAGTCTGTTTGTCGGGGACGTGTCCCGCTCACGAAGCAGCCAAGTTTGGATGCCGCGGCTGAGATGAACGTGGGCTCACCGATTAAACTCCACGAACAAGTGGCTACAAAATGCAAACCGCGGCCAAAGCATCGCAATTTCAATCAGGCGGCAGTTCTTTGCGACCGCGCCATCTCCGAAGTCGGCCAGCCCGCTGCGCGGCCGAAACTCCGCCAAGCTTTAATCCATCATCCCCATTAAGGCGGCCCGGTGTCTGATCAGTATTGCTCAGCGACCGAACCATCCACGAAAGCCCCAAAAAGGGAGAGGGAGCGGCAAGGCCTGGCATTTGACCGACCCGCTTCATCTCATAGAAAATGAAGAGAATGCAACCAACTGTCGGGGTCGCACGTCTCATCCAATAGCAGCTCCTGTGGCGTCCTGGTTTTGGGACCTGCACGGCGCGGGGGACCACAACTTGCGGTTGCATGGGATGCCTGCGGTTCTGCGGTTTGCACCTTTTCTCAAATGTATTCAGAAGGCGGAATCCTGAATGTCTCGAAACGAAGACAAGGCACAGGGCGGGCGAATTGGCCCTGGGCACCAGCTCCCTGCTCCATCTCCTTGGTATCACCAGCGTTGGGTTGTGTGGACCGGCCTGCTTTTACTGCTGCTGCTGATCGGAATCGCCGTTGCGATCATCCATAACAACAATATGAAAGAAGCGGCGGCTCTGCGTGCCAAGGCCGCCATCAAGCCGCCCGTTACCGCCACGGTCGCAACCGCTGCCAAGGGGAGCATCGGCGTGTACTTGGATGCGCTGGGCACCGTCACCCCGGTCTATACCAGCTCCATTACCGCCCAGGCCAGTGGAGTCATCACCGCGGTTCATTACAACGAGGGACAATACGTGCAAAAGGGGGATGCGCTGATCGATATCGATCCGCGTCCCTACCAGGCGCAGTTGCTCGAAGCCCAGGGCACATTGGAGAAAGACACAAATGTTCTGGCGCAAGCCCAGATGGATGTGGAACGCTACCGAACAGCATGGGCGCGCAACGGAATCAACAAGCAACTGCTGGACGACCAGGAAAAAATAGTCCTCCAGGATCAGGGCACGGTGAAAAACGATCAAGGCACCGTGAATTATGACGAAGTTCAGCTCAGTTTCTGTCACATCACCGCACCCATTGCCGGGCGAGTCGGACTGCGGCTGGTCGACCCCGGAAACGTGGTTCAAGCGAATGGAACCACCATTCTGGTCGTCATCGCGCAAGTGCAGCCAACTACCGTCATCTTCACCCTGGCCGAAGACAGCCTGGCCCAGGTGCAGGCGCGCATGCGCAAGGTGCATGCGCTGCCCGTCGAGGCGTGGGATCGCGCTCAGACCGCCAAGATCGCAACCGGCAAGTTGCAAACCATCGACAACCAGATTGATACCACCACAGGAACAGTCAAGTTGCGCGCCCTCTTTGATAACCGGACCGGCGCCATGTTTCCCAACCAGTTTGTCAATACAAGGCTGCTGGTGGACACGCACGACGGCGTGACGCTGGTCCCCAACGTGGCCGTCCAACACAATGGAGACGTGGCCTTCGTCTATCTGGTTGCGAAGGGAGTCGCGAGTGTCCGTGACGTCAAGGCCGGCGTTTCAGACGGCGGCAAGATAGCCGTCGAGGGGATTAACCCCGGCGACCAGGTGGCCACCAGCAGTTTTGAAAAATTGCAGGCTGGCAGCAAAGTTAACGTGTCGAAGCAGGCGCCCGCAACCGATGCGCCGGAGGGCAATGCCCCGTGAGTCCTTCCGGGCCTTTCATCCGGCGTCCTGTTGCAACCTCGCTGCTGATGGCTGCCATCCTGCTCGTGGGTATCGTCTCCTATACCCAGTTGCCGGTTTCTGCCCTGCCTGAGGTTGATTACCCCACCATCCAGGTGGTCACTTTTTATCCGGGCGCCAATCCGGATGTCGCAGCCACCACGGTGACGGCTCCCCTGGAACGTCAGTTTGGCCAGCTCCAGGGTCTGAGCCAGATGACGTCCACCAGTTCCGGCGGCTCCTCGATCATTGTCCTGCAGTTCGCACTCACCCTGAACATCGACATCGCGGAAGAAGAAGTGCAGTCCGCGATTAACGCCGCACAAAGCTATCTGCCGTCGGACCTTCCCTCGCCGCCGATTTATAGCAAGACCAATCCAGCCGATGCTCCGGTGCTCACGCTGGCGGTCACGTCCAACACCATCCCGCTCTCTCAGGTTGAGGACATGGTGGATACGCGCCTGGCCCCCAAGCTCTCGCAGTTGAGCGGGGTAGGCCTGGTGAGTATAAGCGGAGGGCAAAAGCCGGCAGTCCGCATTCAGGCCAACCCCACGGCTCTCTCTTCTTATGGACTGAATCTTGAGGACATCCGCACCGCTCTTGTCGAGTCCAGCGTCAATGCCGCCAAGGGCAACTTCGATGGGCCTCATCAGGATTATCAGATCAACGCCAACGACCAGTTGGTCACCAGCGCTGACTATCGCAAGCTGGTGGTCGCCTACCGCAACGGTTCGCCCGTGATGCTCACCGATGTGGCAAGAGTGGTGGACGGCATCGAAAACAGCAAGCAGGCGGCATGGATGAACGAAACCCCCGCCGTCATCCTCAATATTCAAAGGCAGCCCGGCGCCAATACCATCAGCGTTGTCAAGGCCATCAAGGCGATTCTGCCTCAGCTCGAGATCAACCTTCCCGCATCGATTCAGGTTACCCCGCTTACCGATCTCACCACATCGATCAACGCCTCCGTGGCCGACGTCGAGTTTGAGTTGATGTTGACCATTGCACTGGTGGTGATGGTCATCTTTCTTTTTCTGCGCAACCTTTACGCCACCATCATCCCCAGCATCGCCGTGCCGGTTTCCCTGGTGGGCACCTTTGGCGCCATGTATGCGCTGGGTTATAGCCTCGATAATCTTTCCCTCATGGCGCTCACCATCTCAACCGGCTTCGTGGTCGATGATGCCATCGTCATGATCGAGAACATCTCTCGCTATCTCGAGGCCGGTGATTCGCCCATGGAGGCGGCTTTCAAGGGCGCGGAACAAATCGGCTTCACCATCATCTCGCTCACGGTCTCATTGATCGCCGTTCTCATTCCCCTGCTCTTCATGGGCGGTGTCATCGGCCGACTGTTTCGCGAGTTCGCGGTGACCCTGGCCGTCACCATCATCCTCTCGGCCGTCGTCTCCCTCACCCTCACGCCCATGATGTGCTCGCGCATTCTGCGCCACAACCCGACCGAAAAACAGGGCCGCTTCTTCAAGGCATCCGAGCGCGTTTTTGAGAACATCATCGCGTTTTACGGCCGCACCCTCCAATTTGTGCTGGGATACCAGACCATCACCTTGCTCATCGCTGCCGCCACCCTGGTGCTCACGGTTTTCCTTTACATCGTCATCCCCAAGGGATTTTTCCCCACCCAGGATACCGGCGTTATCCAGGGCATTTCGCAGGCTCCGGCCAACACGTCCTTCGACTCCATGGCGCAGAGGCAGCAGCAGCTCGCCCGCATCGTCCTCCAGGATCCGGCGGTCGAAAGTCTTTCGTCCTTTATCGGCGCCGATGGAACCAACACCACCCTGAACAGCGGACGGATGTCCATCAACCTGAAGCCGGTGGAGCAGCGCGATTTGAGTGCCGCCGACGTGATTCGCCGGCTGCAGCAAAACCTCACTCAAGTGGACGGCGTCCAGCTTTTCATGGAACCGGTGCAGAACATTACCGTGGACGACCGCGTGAGCCGCACGCAGTTTCAATACACGCTTGAGGATCCCGACGCCGATGAGTTGAACATGTGGGCCGGCCGGCTCGTCGACAAGATGAAGCAGTTGCCTCAACTGGCCGACGTAGCCACCGATCAGCAGACCGGAGGCCTGGCGGTTTCCCTGGTCATCGACCGCGTCACCGCATCCCGGCTTGGCATTGCGCCCACGACCATCGACAACACTCTCTATGACGCCTATGGCCAGCGCCAGATCAGCACCATGTACACGCAGTTGAACCAATATCACGTGATCCTGGAGACTGACCCCAAGACTCAGCAAGGTCCCGGCGATCTTCAAAGTTTGTATATCCAGACCAACGCCAGTTCAGGTACTTCGGGTCCCGGCGCGTCTTCGTCCTTTGCTTCTTCCGGATCTTCGTCGGCCGGCTCGAATGCGACCACGGCCGCGGCGGCATACACTCCATCCTCATCGGTGCTTGCTCCGCTCTCGAACGCGAAAATCTCCGGCATTGGCGCCAGCAGCAATGGCTCCAGCGCAACCACAATCTCCAACGCGGCCACCAGTACAACCCCCTCCAACGCCGTGCCCCTCAGCGCCTTCATGCATATTGAGAAAGGGACCGAGTCGCTCTCCATCAATCACCAGGGCCAGTTTCCGGCTGTGACCGTATCCTTCAATCTTGCTCCCAACGCCGCGCTCGGAGGCGCCATCACGGCCATTGAAAAGGTTCAGAAGGACTTGGGCATGCCGGCCAGCGTGCAGTACGGATTCCAGGGAACGGCGGCGGCCTTCGAAGGCTCGCTTTCCAATGAAGGCGTCCTGATTCTGGCCGCGCTGGCTGCGGTCTACATCGTGCTCGGCATCTTGTACGAAAGCTTTATTCACCCAATCACCATTCTTTCCACGCTCCCCTCGGCAGGCGTAGGCGCGCTGCTGGCGCTCATCCTTTTCAGGCAGGATCTCAGCGTCGTGGCGATCATCGGCATCATCCTGCTCATCGGCATTGTCAAAAAGAACGGAATCATGATGGTTGACTTCGCTCTTGAAGCGGAGCGAGAGCACGGGAAGAGTTCAACCGACGCGATTTACGAGGCATGCCTGCTCCGCTTCCGGCCCATCATGATGACCACAATGGCGGCCCTGCTGGCCGGCATCCCGCTGGCAGCCGGTTCGGGCATGGGATCGGAACTGCGCCGCCCGCTGGGCATTTCCATGGTCGGCGGACTGCTGCTGAGCCAGGTGCTCACGCTCTATACCACGCCAGTGATCTACATCTTCTTCGATCGCATCGGCCAGCGCTTCACGCGCAAAGCCCGGAATCCGCGCGCGGACAGTACGCATGCCGAAAATGAACCGCGCCCTGCGGAGGGAACATGAACCTCTCTGCCCCCTTCATCCGGCGGCCGGTAGCTACCACCCTGCTCACCACGGGGGTCCTGCTTGTCGGCGCCATCGCCTTCAACGTGCTCCCTGTTTCTCCGCTGCCGCAGGTAGATTTCCCCACCATCGCCGTGGGGGCGAGTCTGCCGGGCGGCAGTCCGGAGATCATGGCGTCTTCCATCGCCACTCCGCTGGAACGCCAGTTCAGCCACATCGCCGGCGTGACGGAGATGACTTCGTCAAGTTCGCTGGGCAGCACGTCCATCACTCTCCAGTTCGACCTGAGCCGCAACATCGATGGCGCCGCGCGCGACGTGGAAGCGGCCATCAACGCGGCGCGCACCTACCTGCCGGCAAACCTGCCCGCCAACCCGACTTATCGCAAGGTCAATCCTGCCGACGCGCCTATTGTGATTCTGGGCCTGACCTCGGATAAATACGACAAGCCAACCCTCTATGATGTGGCCTCGTCGGTCGTCGCACAGAAGCTCTCTCAGATTGACGGAGTCGGACAAGTATCAGTGGGCGGCGGCGCCGGTCCTTCCGTGCGAGTGGAGCTGAATCCAACCCTCCTCAACAGTCATGGACTCACCATCCAGAACGTGCAATCCGTGCTCAGCCAGCAGAATGCTCATGAGGCGGTGGGGCAATTACCTTATGGGAATACCACCGCCGACATCGTTGTCAATGATCAGATGCACGATGCGGATGAATACAAGCCGCTCGTTATCGGTTATCACAACGGAGCCGCGGTCAGGCTGGAAGATGTCGCCGACATATCGAACGGGGCGCAAAACATCCGCGCCGCCGGCTACCTGAACGGCATTCCGTCGATCACGATGATCGTCTTCCGCCAGCCGGGAGCCAACATCATCGACACCGTCGACCGAATTAAAGCGGAACTGCCTTCGATCGAAGCTTCCATTCCGCAAGGCATCAAGAGCACCATGGTTCTTGACCGCACCACAACCATCCGCGCCTCGGTCAACAACGTCGAGGTGACCCTCATTATTTCGGTCCTGCTGGTCATTCTCGTGGTCTTCATCTTTCTCCGCAACGGGCGTGCCACGCTCATTCCCGCGGTTGCGGTTCCTGTCTCGCTGATCGGTACATTTGCCGTCATGTATCTCCTCGACTTCAGCCTCGACAATCTCTCGCTCATGGCATTGACCATTTCCACAGGCTTCGTCGTGGACGATGCCATCGTGGTCATGGAAAATATCTCCCGTCATCGCGAGGCGGGGATGCGTCCGTTTCAGGCTGCCCTGCTGGGGTCACGGGAGATCGGCTCGACGGTCTTCACCATCAGCATGTCGCTGATTGCTGTCTTCATTCCTATCCTGCTCATGGCCGGCATTGTCGGCCGCCTGTTTCGCGAGTTCGCCATCACGCTCTCGACGGCCATCCTTGTCTCAATGCTCATCTCCCTAACCACCACGCCCATGATGTGCGCTTACCTGTTGAAGGATGAAAACGAGATCAAGCATGGCCGCTTGTTTCAGCTCAGTGAGCGATTCTTCAGCGGCATGGTGTCGAAATATGGCAGCTCGTTGAAATGGGTGCTGGAACACCCCGGCCCCATGCTCACCATCCTGCTCATCACCGTAGGATTGAACTTTTATCTCATCGACATCATCCCCAAGGGGTTTTTCCCGCAGCAGGATACAGGTGCGATCATTGGGCAGGTGCAGGGACCTCAGGACGCATCGTTTGCGGTGATGAACAATTCGGTTGTGCAGCTGGTGAATGTGATTAAGGCTGACCCGGCCGTGGCCAATGTCAATGCGTATTCAGGCGGAGGAGGTTCATCGAACGGCGGATTTATTTTTATCGCCCTCAAGCCACTCAGTGAGCGCAAAAGTACCGCCCCTGAAATTATCAATCGCTTGCGGCCCAAAATGAACCGGCTTCCGGTTGCTTCGGCATTCCTGCAGGCCGCGCAGGATTTGCGCATAGGAGCACGAGGGAGCGCCGCCCTCTACCAGTACACCATTCAGTCGGACAACGTGGCGGACCTCGCGCATTGGGGCCCTCTCCTGCTTGCGCAGATGAAGACACTTCCGGGTTTTCAGGATGTAAATACCGATGCGCAAAATAGCGGCCTGCAGGAACTGCTGTCCTATGATCGAGCCACCGCCGCCAGGCTCGGTCTGACGCCGCAGTCTCTCGACTCGGCCCTCTATGGCGCCTTCGGGCAGTCTGAAGTGTCCATCATTTATACCCAACTGAACCAGTACTACGTCGTGTTGGAAGTGGCTCCGCCCTATTGGCAGAATCCCGATGGCTTAAGTAATATTTATCTCAATACTTCAGGCTCTGGAGCCGTTCCTCTCTCCACGGTCACCTCCGCGCGCGCGAGCACTACGCCGCTCGTTCTGAACCACACCAGCTCGTTTCCATCGGTCACCGTTTCCTTCAATCTCGCCACCGGCGTTTCGCTTAGCGACGCCACGCGCGAGGTGACTCAAATGCAGCAGCGCCTCGGCATGCCGGAAACGGTTCGAGGCTTTTTTGCCGGAACGGCGCAGGCTTATCAAGAATCGCTGGCCAGCGAACCGGCTCTCGTGGGAACCGCCTTGCTCGCCGTCTACATTGTCCTCGGAATTCTCTATGAGAGCCTCGTGCATCCTCTCACCATCATCTCTACCCTGCCCTCGGCGAGCGTGGGAGCCATGCTTGCGCTCATGGCATTCAAAATCGATCTCAATGTGATTTCGATTATCGGCATCATCCTGCTGATCGGCATCGTGAAAAAGAACGCGATCATGATGATCGACTTTGCCCTGGTTGCGGAGCGCGAACACGGCAAGTCAACCACCGACGCTATTTTTGAAGCGTGCCAGCTTCGGTTCCGCCCCATTCTCATGACCACGATGGCTGCTTTATTTGGCGCGCTGCCGCTTGCTTTTGGCTCCGGGACCGGCTCTGAGCTTCGGCGTCCCCTTGGTATCACCATCGTGGGCGGACTGATCGTCAGCCAGGTGCTGACGCTCTACACCACTCCCGTTGTCTACCTGTTCTTCGATCGCATGCGTCTCCGCTTCGGGCCCAAACAAGCAGTCGCCCTGCAACATGGAACTGCGGAGGCCTCCTAGTAAAGGATGCTTATGGAGTGTTGGTCATGAAACAATCGATCGTGCAATTCCGGCAACCCTTCGCAACCTTTCGCGTTCTCCAGGCCGCTGTGCTCTGCGCATGGCTGGCGGGGTGCAACGTCGGCCCGAAGTACGTTCCCCCTGCAAAAACGGCGCCTGCGGCATACAAGGAGTCGCCCACGCAGTTCAAGGAAAACGGCCCGTGGACCGTTGCCCAGCCCCAGGACGCGACTCTCCGCGGCAAATGGTGGGAGATCTACAACGAGCCGGACCTGAATGCGCTCGAAGAGCAACTCAATATCGACAATCAGAATATCCGCCAGGCATTTGAGAACTACATGGAGGCGCGAGCCCTGGTGCGCGAAACGCGCGCGCAGCTTTTCCCTACCTTGAGCATCGGCGGCGCTTACAACCGATCGCAGACTTCCGGCTCTGTTGGATCTTTTGCCAGTACCGGCGTTCCAACCGGAACGCAATCTCAGGTCTTTTCTCTTCCAGCCGACGTATCGTGGGAGCCTGACCTTTGGGACAAAGTCCGCAATGCCATTCGCTCCAGCCAGTATCAGGCCCAGTTGAGCGCCGCGGACCTTGAGAACGAGAGGCTCACCGAGCAAGCCAGCCT
>PMOF01000172.1 GCA_003162495.1 Acidobacteriaceae bacterium | reverse complement strand
GCCTACATGGCGCACGTCGGCGGCTTCATCTTTGGGGCCGTAACGGCGCGGTTGTTCGACGATCCGAAGCGAGTTGCGTGGCAACGGAATGTGGAGTGATCTTCGGATTGAATGGCGAAGAACGTGCTTCAGGGGTTCTGTCGCCCGCCGCAAGCTCGTTCCGGGGCTACGGTCTTCCCGTCGAGCCGTAAACACATAATGCAGTTGATGTCGGTGCGGAAGGTGCGGATTTTTGCGGCTTGCAATTCTTCGAGCACCTCGAGGCGGGGATGGCCGTAGCTCTCCTTTGCAGATTCTTTGCATCATCGTTGTCCGGTTTCGGACATGGATGTCCGAACATGAACTACAGAACAAAGTCGAGGGAAGAATCACGGGAGCGTAATTGCCTTCAAACTGAACAGCTTACTGCTTGAGCTGGTTTGGCCGGGAACTTGCTAGTTGTAGAAGGAACCTGGTTCAGGACGGCGTCGTCATTGCGCCTGGAGGCTTTCGTGGGAAATTTGTTGCAGGATCTTCGCTTTACATTTCGCCAGCTTAGGAAATCTCCCAGCTTCACCGTAACCGCGGTGCTGACGCTGGCCCTTGGAATTGGCGCGAACACAGCTATTTTCAGCCTGGTGAACTCATTCCTGCTCAAGGGGCCGCCAGTAGCAAATCCCCAACAGATCACCGCGCTCAGTTTCCATCGAAATAATGCCCAATGGGACGAAGATGACACCTTCTCCTGGCCGGCGTTCAAAGAGGTCCGCGCCCAGAGGCAGACCTCCTTCAGCGACGTTTTCGCCGATACCATTGGTCTGGATGGGTTCGCTATGGATGGACGCCAGCCCGAACGCGTTCTGAACGGCTATGTCAGCGGGAGCTTCTTTGAGGCGCTTGGAGTGCGGCCGGCGGCGGGACGGCTTTTCCTGCGCAGCGAAGGGGAGGTTCTCGGCCGCGATCCGGTGATGGTGCTCAGCTACAGCTTCTGGAAGGATAAATTCAACGGCGATCCGAATGTGGTGGGGCGTCAGGTTACCGTTGACGGACACCCCATCTCGATTGTTGGCGTGGCGCAGAAGGGATTTACCGGCCTTACCGACCTGGGCAACTTTGCCGCCTATCTGCCGTTGTCGGAGTTGACCGTCGAGGGCACGCCGGCGGAATTGCTGAACAGTTGGCAGACGCGAAATCTGCATGTCCACGGACGTCTCCGCCCCGGAGTCAGTCTGCACCAGGCGCGCGCTGAGATGCACGTCGTGGCACAGAACATCACGCGGCACCATCCCGACCTTGAAAACAAGTTCGACATCGTTGTCACTCCGGGCACACGTCCGCGCGTCATGCCTGTTTACGTGATTTCAGGACTATTCCTTGGTCTGGCCGGAATGGTGCTCCTGCTGGCCTGCGTCAATGTGGCCAACCTGGTTCTGGTGCGGGCTACAGTGCGAGAGCGTGAAATGGCCATCCGCACGGCGCTTGGCGCGAAGCGTTCGCGACTGCTCGCCCAGATGATTACGGAAAGCGTCACGTTGGCCCTGCTCGGCGGCGCTGCCGGTGTGATGCTGGGCATGTGGGCCAGCACAATGCTCGGCCGCGGCGACTTTCACACCGGCCTTCCTATTTCCCTCAAGCTGGGTTTCGATTGGCACATCTTCCTTTACTCGTTTGCAATGGCACTGCTGGCAGGGAATGTGGTTGGAATGGTGCCCGCGCTGCGGATTGCAAAGAGTAATGTGAATCTTGTTTTGCACGAGGGAAGCCGAAGCGTGACCGCGGGGCGGAACTGGCTTCGCCAAAGCCTTGTCACCATGCAGGTGGCCGGTTCGCTGGTGCTGCTGGTTGTGGCCGGCCTGTTTGTGCGCAGTCTTCAAGCCTTTCAGACGGCGGATTTGGGATTCAAACCCGACCATGTGCTCAATGTATCCATCGATACAAATGAGATCGGGATGACGGACGCGCAAACATATGCCCTGGCCGGTACGATTCTCGATCGTCTCCACGGGCTCGCCGGAGTGCAATCCGTGAGCCACGCCAGCGCAACGCCAATGGGCACGATCAGCGAAATGCCAACCGATACGCTGGTGATCGAGGGCGCGCCGGTTCCATCCAATCCCTTGGCATTGTCCGCGGGCTACAACGTCGTATCGCCTGAATACTTTAACGTGATGGGCATCGATATCCTGCACGGACGCAGCTTTACCAGCGCGGACGATGAGCACGGACGGGATGTGGCCGTGATCAGCGCAGGCATGGCCAAAAAGTACTGGCCCAATCAAGATCCAATCGGACAGACCTTCCGCATGGACCATGAGAAAGCTCGTAAGCTCGAAGTGGTTGGAGTCGCGCACGACGCGGAGTTCTCGGCCTTCGACGGAGGCAAAATAAAGCCGGCCTTTTACATCCCGTATGCGCAGCACGCCAAGGGCAGCAACTTCATGGTCTTTCAATTAAAGACGACGAGGGACCCTCTGGCCCTGTCGGAAACCGTGTCCAAAACTATCCACGAGCTTGCGCCGCAACTTCCGGTGTTTCAAGCGGAGTCGCAGCGGCAGGGACTTTATACGTTGAATGGGCTATTGATATTCCAGGCGGGAGCCGTCCTGGCCGCGATCATGGGCGGGCTTGGATTGATGCTGGCGGTGGTCGGCATTTACGGCGTCATCTCCTACGCGGTAGGACTGCGGGTGCATGAGATCGGCTTGCGGATGGCGCTGGGCGCCACACGGGGCTCGGTCTTCGGCATGATCTACCGTCAATCCATGCGTATTGTCGCGATCGGTCTTGGGATTGGCCTGGTGGCGGCGCTGCTGGTTGCGCGCGCGGTTGGCAGCTTCGTCATAGTCAACGCGTGGGATCCCGCGACGTTTCTGACTGTGATGTCTGCCCTGACGCTTGCCGCACTTGCCTCCTGCTATTTGCCGGCGCGGCGCGCCATGGCGGTGGAACCGATGGTGGCGCTACGCCAGAACTGAGCGGAATCCGCCTCGCATGAGAGTTCCGGAGTGACGGTCTTGCCGTCAAGTCGGAAACACGTAATGCCATTGAGGTCGGTGCGGAAGGTGCGGACTTTTGCGGCTTGCAGCTCTTCGAGCACTTCCTGTCGCGGATGGCCGTAGCGGTTGCGCAGGCCGCAGGAGATGATGGCCCACTGCGGATCAACGCGGGCCAGAAACTCAGGCCGCGTGGATGTGATGCTGCCATGATGGCCCACTTTGAGCAGCGTGCTTTGCAGGCCGGGCTCGGCCAGCATGGCGTTCTCAATGGGGGCTTCGGCATCGCCCTCCAGCATCACCGAGGTTGCGCCGTAGGCCATGTGCAGCACCAGCGAATCATTGTTGCTGGGCTCAAGGCCGGGCTGATAGTCGCGGAAGGGCGCGAGCACGTTGATGTGCGTGTCGCCGAAAGAGAGCGCGTCACCGGCGCGCAGCGAACGGAC
>PMOF01000128.1 GCA_003162495.1 Acidobacteriaceae bacterium | reverse complement strand
TGGCGGTAGTTCGAAGCGTCTGCGGCGTAGAGAGCGCGGGAGCCGAGGTCAAAGTGGACCTCTCCGCGGACAGTCGATTTGAGCAGGGCTTCGAGCTCGCGATGCGCGGCAAAGCGCTCATGCTCCAGCGGCGGCTGATTGAGGAGAACGGTGAAAGGAGAATCGCTCACGGGGAATGATAACGCAGCAGGATCAGCGGAGTTTTCGACTCCTGTTCGGAAGAATGGACCATCTCCGAACGACCGGTCATCCGCCCGGAATCGCTTCAACGGCGATACTTTCAGACAAGCCGAATGTGAGGAGTAATCGGTTGGTGTGCCAATGCGATCTCGCCACTTATCGAACAGGTATAGGATGCGTGGTGATTAATAGACCCTTGTCGAGTTCCGATGAAGTTTGCTTTTCCGGTCTGGCAATGTGCAGCGTGTTCAGCAGCACCTGTTTCTTCGTATTGAAGGAAATGCCGAGAATCAGCGCATCTGGTTCTCTGCCCGCCTGCCAAATCTCTCCTTCAATCGAGTCGGTTGGGCGCGTGAGGTATTCGTCTTGGAAAAGATGGCCGCCAGCGAAGTGAAACCTCACTCGCCCATCCTCTGTTTCGCGGCTGCCAAGACAAATCGGAAAAACGTCACGGTACAGCACCTTGCGCCCGAGGAGAACTGTCACGCCGAGTTTGCGATCCCCGTCGCATTGCTTAGACCATGTCCACACGACGTTGGATGATTCTGGACTTAGCGGCGTCTGCTGAGCGAACGCCGGAGCAGCGAGCAATATCGTGAAGAACAACAGATTCCAACTCGTGTATATTCTGTTCACGATCAGCACCCCACTTCGTTCTTCAGCATAGCTCCACGACTGTTGGCTATATTAGGGCAACGCGCTCATCAAGCAAAGAATAAGCCTGGTTTTTCGTTTTCTCGGATTTAATCCTCGAAGGCAAGACTGGCCGGAGCCAATCGTGTTACCGAGCCGGCCATTCTTCCACCACGATGCCCAGATCGTTGAGGCGTTGGATGGTGGCTTCGACGATGCGCCGGACCTTGGGGCGGTCTTTGCGGCTGGCCAGCGGCGACTCGGCGACGGCCACTACCCGGCCATAACGCCACGCGCCGCCAGGCAGCGCGATGAGTGCTTCCGGTAAGTCGGCAGGGCGCACCTGAATCTCCTGGCGACGCGCGGCCTCGGGACGCAGGACGGTCCCCTGGCCCACTGTGCTGGGGTTGGCATCTACCATCGTGACGCGCAGGGTAAGGTAATCCACATCGACGGAGAGAAAAGGATTCTTCCATGCGCCGGGCTCGTGCACATCCACATAAAGGCTCTTTGTGGGCAGCGGAATGTTGGCCAACTGAGCCCGCTGCTGGTCAATCTGGCTGGCGGCGGCCTGGGCCTTTTGCTGCGCGTTCACCGCGCCCTGAGCTACCTTGGCCACGGCCTGCTCTTCTTTGTGGCAGGCCACCAGGGCCACCGGAAGCAACAGCGCCAGGCCCAGAATCCCCTTGAGTTTTGAATGAAGAATCACGAGTCAAGAATACCAGCACGTGACTTGCGACGAGACGCACGAAAGTTCACTGACCGGCGAACGGAACCACTTTGGGAACAGGCACAGCCGATTCGAATTTAAAGCTTGAGGCGTAAAGGCAATCACTTGGGGATCAGGCTCCGCGCAATCGCGTCCAGCATTCCGTTGAGAAAGTTGATGGACTCGGGGGCCGAGTAGCGGCGGCCGATTTCGAGAGCCTCGTTGATGACGATCGGAAACGGCGTGCCCTTGAAGCCCAGCATTTCGCCCACCGCCATGCGCAGCAGATTGCGATCGACAGCGGGCATGCGCTCCAGTCGCCAGTGTTTGGAATTGGCCACCAGCAATTCGTCTATCTTTTCCTGGTGCGCGATGGCCACGCGAAACAGATCCTCTGCGAAGCCACGAACTTCGGGCTCGACCTCGTCGCCGGCTTTCCAGAAAGTAGCGCGGACCTGGTCCGGTGTCTGCTTGCCGACGTCGGCCTGGAAGAGCATCTGCATGGCCAGCTCGCGCGACTTGCGGCGTCCGGAAGTGTGATGAGGGCTGGCGGTCAAGCCGTGCCGCTTTCGCCCGGATTGCTTTCGAGCAGCTTGCGGCGCAGGCTGACCATCTCGATCGCCGCCAGGGCAGCCTCAAAGCCCTTGTTGCCGGCCTTGATGCCGGCGCGGTTGAGCGCCTGCTCCAGGGTTTCGCAGGTCAGCACGCCAAAGCTGTGGGGAATGCCGGTCTCCTGCTGCGACTGGCCGATGCCGCGGGCGGCCTCGTTATAGATGGCTTCGTAGTGGGCGGTTTCACCGCGCAGCAGGCATCCGAGGGCCACAATGGCGTCAACGTTGCCAAGATTGGCGCGGATGCGGGCGGCCGCGGGGACCTCCCATGCGCCGGGTACGCGGATCAGCTCAATGTCAGCGCGGTTGGCGCCGCTGCGCAACAGTGCGTCCAGCGCGCCATCAAGCAGCCGCTCGGTGATCACCCCATTCCAGCGCGCCACCACAATCGCAAAGCGCATTCCGGCCGCGGATAAGTCGCCTTCGATGGCCACCGGCTTGCCGCGCAGTGGGTCCGACCAGGCCCAGAAAGAGAACGCGAACCCGGGCTCCGGCTCGACCGTGAAGATGCGCGACTTCCAGTGCGTCTCCTTAATCGGCTCCAGGATTGGCTTCAGGCTCGGCTCCAGACGCGCCGCGGCAGCATCCTTCCCTTGAGTGCGAATCCAGGCTTCGGCGGCCTGATGGACGGCGTCGAGCGCGGCCACTTCCACCAGCACGTCGGCGCAGGAGGGAAACTGGCCGTCGACAAACTCCAGATTGCCGAGCGGAGCCAGAAAGGAAGCTCCTCGACTCATATCGTCTTCCCAGCCTCTACCGGAAGTGAATCCCAGCGCCGAAAAAAAGCTTGCGAGCCGGTCATAGACCGCTCTGCTTCCAGCAGGACGAAGAAAGGATATCCCTTTGATCATGCTTTGATTCTATCGTGCTGAGGCGGAGGGTCAATCGTGCCAAGGCACGCCGCGGATGTGGTTTACCGGGTCTTCAAAGGCGAGACCCTGCGGACCCAGCATGCGCGGACGAAAGCGCTAGGTGGTCGAACGCGGCCTGACCCAGATGGCAGTGGCGGGGACAACGGTTCCCGTGCCCGAATATACGCAGCCCAGATCGTTTCCACCCGCGGAGACTGGCGTGCAGGGAGACAAGTTGGGGCTGACCTGCTGCACGTCTTTGGGCACTCCCGTGGGCGTGTTGGGAATGCTGATGTAGTGAATCTGATTGTCACCTGCGGTAGAGACAAAGAACTGGGTGTTGTCTGGGCTGAAGGCGCCCGCGATGGGCGCCGTAACGGCCGAACCGCCGCTGAGGGTGACATAGTTGACCGTGCCCGCCGCGCCGCCGGGGGCCGGAACATAGTAGGGCAGCAACGCGCCGGGGGTCGACCCGTTATAGGTGACGAAGGCCAGGCTGGTGGGCGCACCCAGCGTGGATGCACCCTGCGGAAAAGATCCGGCAATCACTTGATTGATCGCGGTGGCAGCCGTGACTCCGCTGAGCGGCGCCACATTGAGGGTGTGGTTGATGGTAAGCGGGGTGAGCGTGTTCGACCCCGCACCCGGGCACTGCTGATCGGGAATCAGCACTCCGATATCAGAGAGAGTGGGATTGCCGCCGTTCAACGCCGCGCCCAGGATGTGGTTGCCATCCGAAGTGGCGCCCAGCACGTCGGTCGCGGTGCTGACCAGATCGCCCTGGGGATAGAAGACCATGCTCGCGGTGTTGGAAACTGTTCCCGCCGGGCACCATGTGTGCGCAACGGTGGGGTTGCCGCTGAGGTACGCGCCCACGCCGGGAATGGTGATGGCCAGGTTGGTTGCGCCTCCGGTGGCGCTCAGGTCGGAAGTGGTCCAGCCGGTATTGACGTTGTAGACGTACAGCGTATCAGTGTGGCCGGGGCCGAGGGCCGCGCTGTCAGTGATGTAGAGCGTTTTTGAGTCGGGAGTCCACTCGGCGGCGCTGCCCAAACCGCCGAAAGAGGCGGTCACTCCCGACGTTGCATTGTAGATATAGAAGACCTGGCGCACCGGGTCGTTGACCAGCAAGGTCTGGTCGTTGGGCGCCACCGCAAGCACCACGCCAGGGGCGTTGGGGTCGCCCTTGGTAAGCGAGTCGGATGTGGTGCTGTAGATCATCAACTCGTGGGACGAACCGAAGAACAGATTGTTGCCCAGCCGGTCCATGACCATGGAATTCGGCACATAGGGCAGGCGCACGCTGGAACCCAGGGTTCCGGTGAGCAGTTCTACGGGAACAAAGTATTGCGACTGGCCGGGCGCCGCGAACCAGATAAAGTCGCTGGCCGTGCCCGGAGTGGTAATGGTCACGGGGTTCGAAGAAAGCGAAAGGCCCGTTCCATACAAGCCGGTTTCGTTGATCGGTGCCGGGTTGCAGGTGGTCGGCTGGCAGATGGCGAAGACCGAAGCGACACTGGGGAAGTTGGTGGTAATGCTTCCGCCGCTGGATGCAGAGATATCGATGGGGTCGGTCGACTGGTAGTCCAGGGTAAGGCCCGTGATTGGGTTATCGTTGGTGTCGAGGACGGTGGTGGTCAGGTTCTGGGTTACGCCTTCGGTCACCGTACCGGCGGTTTCTCCATTGGCCAGGGTGACGCTGATCGACTTCGGCGGGCAGGTGGAGAAGTACCCTGCCGACGAAGCTCCCCCGGCCACCGACGCCAGGATTGCTGTGGTGCCGGGCTGCTCAGCGGTGATCGTCACTTGATTTGAAGTGGTATTGGTCTGAATGGATGCGATGGAAGGAGTGACTACCGAGTAGCTGAGAGTGCCGATGGCGGCTGTGCAGTCGGGAGCCTGGGTCACGCCGGCCGGCAGCCCTCCGGCGCATGCATAGTTGGAGGTCACGGAAGGCGGCGCGCACAGAACCTGCTGGACATTATTGCTGCCGGAGAAACAGGCCTGCGCATCGAGCGTGGCCTGGGTATTCTGCGAAAAACACTGCTGCGACGTTCCGGTCAAGGGGAGAGTGACAAGACTTACGGAGGTTACCTGGGCATGCACATAGACCTGGACCGGATTGGAGGTGACCGACTGGGCAGTGGCCGTGATATAGGCCGTCGAGTAGGGCAAGCCGCCGGTCACGGGCAGCGGACTGGGAATGTTGCAGATGGTGAAATTGGCAATGCCGCCGCCGGTGTTCCGGTTCCAGGTGCCGGCGCACAAGTTGCCGGTGGGCGAGATGTCCACTACCTGGTTGTTGGTGGTGCCGTAGGTGTAGATGCCGGGATTGGCGGCAGTGCCTTTGCACGTCTTGGCGGCGGGCGCGGCCACCTGCAGCGTCTGCCCCCAGGCCATCGAAATGCCGGTGGTCGCAGGCGACAGAGTGATGGACTGCACGTTGGTGATTTGCAGGCCATAGCCCAGGCCGTTGCAATAATTCGCGTCCGGGTTGCGATAGCATCCGGCGATGGAAACACCGGCCGGAAGGGCCACGCACAACAAACAAACAAGCGTCAGAAACCGCCGCATGAATCCTCCCCGCCCCGCCGCTTCAAACCGCGGAACGGTCTCTCCGAATCCGTCAAGAATCTTCTGTTATAGCGATTCTTCAATCGCCGTAGTCATGAGCAACTTGTCCTGAGTGGCTCTTTCTTTTACCGCTGCGACCAAGACCTTTCGCCCCGGACCCGATGAGAAAAAAGCCCCCTTGCAGGTTGCCGGCAAGACGGCGGAAATCAAACACTCGCTAGCGGTGAGTCAACGTGCCCCAGGGCTGGCCTGCGGCCCGTGAAATCCACTCAATTGACCGGACGCGGCTTTGCTCTCTTACGTGCAGCCGGCCGGCTAAACCTGTCTTGGAACTCCAAAGAAAAGTGTATCAGGACAGAGCGGCCCGCAAAGAGACCGCTAGCCCGCAGGCCGCCGGCCCCTCCCAGCCCCTCTGTTCCCATAGACTCCGCCGCGCGGCGATGGCGAGCACGTTCAGCGCCGGGCGGGTTCGGCTACTGTCCCGGTGGCATATAGTGGGCGAACCA
>PMOF01000285.1 GCA_003162495.1 Acidobacteriaceae bacterium | reverse complement strand
GCGGAGTTCCTTGCGCAACGTTACAAGGGCCGCATTCACCCACTGCATCACTACATCTTCGGCTTTGCAGACCGGCTCGCCCGCTGGGGATCGCACACGCCCGCCCTGACCAACGCGCTGCTCACCGGTCCAGTCACCAGCCCGCTCATCAAACGCATCGCCGGCGTGGCCCAGCCGCGCAAACTCCCGCGGCTCGCTCCGCAAACCTACCAGAACGTAAGAGCCTCCGGTGCGCGCAAGCAAGATGGCGCAAGGCCCGAAGGGCAGTTGGCCACACCGCAGGTGCTGCTCTGGCCTGACACCTGGAACAACTATTACCATCCGCAAATTCTGGCCGCCGCCGAAACCGTCCTCAACCAGGCGGGCTTCCGCGTGGAAACTCCTCAAGGCCACATTTGCTGCGGTCGCCCGCTTTACGACTTCGGCTTTCTCGACGCTGCCCGCTCCTATCTCTCCAAAGTGCTCGACCGCATGGGCCCGCAAATCGATGCCGGCATCCCTTTCATTTTTCTTGAACCGAGCTGCGCCAGCGTCTTCAAGGATGAGTTGCTTGAACTACATTCCAGTGGTCCCTTTGCCGCACGAGCCCAACGCCTCAGCGGCCAGGTCTGGCTGTTGGCCGACTGGCTCTCCGCCAAGGCCCCCGGCTTCGCTACCGGCCGCCTTGAGGGAGCCCACATCCTTATCCACGGCCATTGCCACCACAAAGCCGTCTTTGGCGGACCGGCCAGCGAAATTGCGCTGCTCCGCCAGGCGGGGGCCGTCGTTGAGCCTATTCAGGCCGGCTGTTGCGGCATGGCCGGCCCCTTCGGTTTTGAAGTCGAAAAATTCGAAGTCTCCAAAGCCATCGCAAACGACGGCCTGCTGCCCGCCATCCAGTCCGCCGGCCCCATGACTCTCATCGTGGCCGACGGCTTCAGTTGCCGGGAACAAATTGCGCAGTTGGGTCACCGCCGGGCTCTTCACTTTGCCGAAGTACTGGCTCACAGCTGCGACTGCGGCGGTTGAGCGGCTCACGGGACCCATCATTTGAAACTTGTTGCTGCGTGTCGCTTTTCGCACACTACCGACTCGGTCCTTCGGCGGGCAGGTCGATTTCTGCATCGCGTCCGGCCAATCGGGACCGTCCACGATGACCGAAAGGGTGTAGGATAACCATTACTGTGAGCGACGGGATTTGCAACTTCCCATGCGCATCTGCCATCCAAGCCGTTGGAGTGGCTGTTCATTGACGCCCCAGCCAGAGCGCCCAGCGCATTGCGCGTTCGGTCCCGCAACTGGCCTGGAAACTTCGGCATACCGACTACGGTAATTCGATACGCTCAGGCAGCTTGAGGCTGAGCGAAAGGAGAAATTCATCATGACAGAGGAAAATAAGTCATACGGCCTGGCGTGGTTTGTGGCCGGACTCGGCGTTGGCACATTGATCGGGATTCTTTATGCTCCCAAAAGCGGTCGCGAGACCCGTGAAGACCTTGCAGTCGGTGCCCGCGAGGGGACCGAATACCTGCGCAATCGCACCCAGCAGGCTGCCGCGGAGGTAAGCGCCCTGGTGGATAGAAGCAAAGAGCAGGTGAGCGAATACGTGGAGCGTGGCCGCCAGGCAGTGGATCGCGGACGGGCTCAGTGGGAAGAATTCGTTGAGCGGGGCAAGGGCATTGTGGCTGAACAGACCGGGCGCGTGGGCGCTGCCGTGGATGCGGGCCGCCAAGCCTACAAGACCACGACCTCCGCAAACGAAAACGGCTCGTCGAGTTAGTCGAGCGAATCGATCCGGAGATCGATTCCCGGATTCGCTTCAATGCGATATGATGCGTTCCAACCTTCGATGCGGAGCTGACCGCGCAAGCGAAGTGGCACCAGTTTGCGCGTAAGCTCCGGACCGATCAGCCAAGTGCTGGGAACAGCCCCAGGCTAAAGCCCCTCGAGAAAGTTGTTGCAGGCCGGCAGCGGCCTGCGCGAGACCACCGCCATGCCAGTTTCCGATCATCAAACCATCCAGCTTGTCATCATTGCCGTCGCGGGATTTGCAGTAATCCTGCAGGCATTCTTTATGCTGGGAATTCTGTTGGCCCTCATGAAGGCGGCCAAATCCATGCAAGAGCAAATCGGTGAGATGCGTTCCTCGTTGCTGCCGTTGATTGTCGAGTCGCGGAAGTTCCTGACCCGCGTGGGTCCGGAGGTTGAAGCCGCAACTACCGATGTTGCGGCGATCGTGCACGGGTTGCGCACGTACGGCGCTGAAATGGAAGCTACCGCGACCGACATCCTGGAAGCGGTAAATGTGCAGACCGCGCGCGTGGATACGATGATCACCGGCGTTCTGAACTCAGTGGATCGGGTCGGCGGCATTGTGAACGGGGTGGTCAACAAACCGGCGAGACAACTGTTTGGAATCATGGCTTCGATCAAGGCGGTCGTCGAAACATTGCGCAATCCCGCCCCGCAGCAGCCAAGAATCAATCGCAACCACGCCGATTAGAATACTTCCGTCAGAGTCACTGTGGTTGCGATGAGCGGCCGCTTACTGCTCGTCAAACTCGATCACCTGAATCGAGAATCCCGGCAGAGTGTGGTGGAATTGGCTGCCGACATTGTGCAGCGTGGTTTCCACGGGCACGATGCGATTGGGATCGTCGAGGGTGTTGGTGGTCTGGGTGTCCGGCGCGCTGAGGCTCTCAAGCTTTGCGTTGGCTGCCACCCTGGCGCCGGTCAAGTCGATCTCGAGCGGCTGCGGGTCGGATGAGGCGTTCACCAGCTTGAGATACAACTTCTTCTTCGCCGTATTCCCGGTGATCGAATAAAAAAACTTGGGACCGCCGTTTTTTAGTTCCGCCTTGACGGTCTGGTCGCCGAGATACTTTGCGAACAGGACCTGTGCGTAGTAACTGGGCGATCCGAAGCTGCGCATGGCGTCATAACCGATGAGATCCGTTTCCCATTGCATGCCGCCGGGGTTCACGTTCACCAGCAAGGGAGCGTAGGCGGCCATCACGACGATGTCGCTGTTGCGCTCCATGCCGGTCATCCAGGCTGCGTCGCCCAGGGCCGCGCCAAAGTTGGGTGTGGGCGCGCCTTCGCGGGTGGCCCACTCGCCGACAAAGATCTTGGGGCCGCTACGGTCGGTCTTGTCGTAGTGGTTGGCGTCCTTGAAGAACTGTGTTGCGCGCACATAGTAGTGGTCGTCCACCACATCGGGCCGCATGTCTTTAACGGGCATGGTGGCGATCAGTTGCAGGTCGTGATATTTTGCCTTGATGGCCTTGTAGAACTGCGCGTAGCGTCCCTCATAGCTGCCCGACTTGTCGAACATGTCTTCGTTGCCGATCTCGACGTAGTTGAGCTTGAAGGGCTGGGGGTGGCCGTTTTGTGCGCGAACAGCGCCCCACTTGGTTTCGGAGCCGCCGGTCACATATTCCAGTTCGTCGAGCGCGTCCTGCACGTAGGGGTCGAGATCGGCGCCGGGATTCACGTGCTCCTGGGCCATGGAATAGCCGGCGTAAACGGCCAGCACCGGCTGCATCTTCAAGTCTTCGCACCATTCCAGGAATTCAAGCAGGCCGAGGCCGTCCGAAGAGTGGTAGCGCCAGGGGCTGGGATGGGTAGGCCGGTCGACGAGGGGACCGATGGTCTTCTTCCACGGGTAGCGCTCGGGGATGTGATCGCCCTCAAGATAATTGCCGCCGGGGAAGCGCAGAAAGGCCGGATTCATGGCGGCCAGCTTTTCCATCAGATCAATGCGGTTGCCGTTGGCGCGGTCGTGGTAAGTGGGCGGGAACAGCGATACCAGATTGAGCCACAGGGTTCCGGCGTGGCCGACGGTAAGGGCCAGGTGGTTAGCGGCCGATGGCTGGATGGCGCCCATCTTCAGGGTAAATTCGTACTGCTTCCAATCGGTGGCGACGCCCGAAACCTCGGCGGTAGCCACGGATTTGCCGGTGTTGTTGCTGACCAGGCTTACTTTGACCGGGCCAAGATCGCCAGCGCTGGCCTTGGCGTAGAAGGAACCCTTGTAAGTGGTATTGGGCCGCAGCGGCACGCCCCACCAGCCATCGTTCAGCACGCCGGCCTGGCTGTTCGGGTCGGCCTGCTTCACGTCAATGCGGAGGCTGGACTTGAGGGCTTCGCTGGGGCCGGTCTCCTTGTCGGGCGCAATGGCGGCGTCGGCGTTGCCATACTCCACCAGGGTCCAATGCTGAATGCCGTCCCAACTGGCTCCGAATGTGCGATTGCGCACCATCTCCGCATAGAGACCGCCGTCATAGGAGTAGTTGATCTCCTCGGTCATGAGTCCATAGAGCGTGGGGCTGACCTTAGATACCGGCTGATCGGCATGAATGGTGAGCACGGCAGGCGAGGTCTGAGGATAGGCCAGAGTAGCGGCGACGACAAAGGCGGCCACGGAGGCCGCGTGGGCAAACGTTTTCACGATCATCAAATCTCCCCTTGTATCGGTGCCGGGTCAGTATAAACCGCAAGGGGTTGGCTAGGTTTTGGGCCAGCCCGATTTGGGAGTAGGGTCGGGGCCGATGGGTTGGGGGCTGTGCCGAAGGAATGACGCTAGACGATCCAGCCGCCGCCGACTACCTGGTCGCCGTCATAGAAGACAGCTGACTGGCCGGGGGTGACGGCGCGCTGCGGCTCGTCAAAGGTCACAAGCACCTCGTCCCGGCCGGCCGGCTCCAGTACTGCCCACGCGGGCTCGTGGCGATGGCGAATCTTGGCGCGCACGCGGATGGGCGCGGTCAGATCGGGAATGCTGATCCAGTTCAGACGATGGGCGCGCAGGGTGCGCGTGCCCAATTCGGCGTCGGCGCCCACGGTCACGCGGTGGCTCGCGGGGTCGATCTGCAGTACGTAGAGCGGTGACGGCGACGACACACCCAGCCCCTTGCGCTGGCCCACGGTGAAGTTTGAAATGCCCTCGTGGCGGCCGATCACTTCGCCGCTTGAGGCCACCAGCTCGCCGGCGCTCTCGGGGAACTTCTCGCCCTGCTCCTCGAGATAGGCCGCAAGGAACTTCTTGTAGTCGCCGCCGGAGATGAAGCAAATCTCCTGTGAGTCCGGCTTCTCAGCCAGCGCCAGGCCGGCACTGCGCGCGGCAGCCCTTACGTCCGGCTTGGTCATATGACCGAGGGGGAAGAGCGTGCGCGACAACTGCGCCTGGGTGAGGCCGAAGAGAAAATAGGTCTGGTCCTTGGCGAGATCGGCGGGGCGCTTGAGAATCCAGCGGCCCCGCGCTTCGTCGTACTCGTTGATGGCGTAGTGACCGGTGGCAATGCGATCGGCGCCGATGCTGCGCGCAGTCTGCAGCAGCTGGTCGAACTTCAGGTGGTTGTTGCACAGGGAGCAGGGAACCGGGGTGCGCCCGGCCAGGTATTCGCTGACGAAGGGCCGCACCACATCCTGCTCAAAGCGGTCTTCCTGATTGACGACGTAGTAGGGAATGCCCAGGTGCTCGGCCACGCGTCGGGCGTCATAAACATCATCAAGGGAGCAGCAGCGGCCGGCCTTGGGAGCATCCGGAATGCCGTGCTTGCCGGCCAGGCGAGTTTGATCCCAAAGCTGAAGCGTGAGGCCGACGACGGTGTCGCCGCTCTGGGCGAGCATGGCCGCAACCGTCGAGGAGTCTACCCCTCCGGACATGGCTACGGCGATGGTGGTGTTTTCGGTCATTGTGAAAACTTTTCCGCTACGAAAATGGATGGAGTTTGAACCAAATCCAGGAAATATGCCTCAGGGGCTAAAGCCCCGGTTATTTTCGTTTCACTTATGTACGGGCTAAAGCCCGTACCCTTCAACCTTCGCGGCCATGCGCGCGCGATGAATCAGCCGAGCGTTCCGGCGGCAACGGGAGAAAGCGCTCTCAGTTGTTCGACGGCCGCGGGGACGACTTGCAAAACATGGTCCATATCGGCCTCGGTTGCGGTTTTGAGCAGGCTGAATCGCAGGCTGGCGCGGGCGCGGTTCTTATCCAGGCCCATGGCCATCAGCACATGGCTTGGTTCCGTAGCGCCGGAGTGGCAGGCCGAACCGCCGGAGACAGACACGCCCTTCAGATCCAGCGCGATCACCAGCGCCTCGCCCTCCAACTGGTCAAACCAGATGTTGGTGGTGTTGGCCACGCGAGGCACCAGCACGCCGGCATTCGAACTCCCATTCAAGCCGGTGCCGAGAATCTTGAGAAGCTCGCTCTCCAGCCGGTCGCGGAGGGCCGCAAGACGGTAAATGGTTCCGTCATCGAGCGAGTGCATGGCCAGTTCGGCTGCCTTGCCGAGGCC